>JAJYAB010000214.1 GCA_021779775.1 Actinomycetes bacterium | reverse complement strand
ACGCTACGGCGTCGATCCCTCGGCGGCTACTGTGCTGCCGCACGCCATCGCCCAGCGACATCACGTCGTGCCTATCGGCGTTAAGTCCGGTGCCCCGGTCATCGCTGTCGCCAATCCGGCAGACGTCCGGGCGATGGACACGCTGCGGGAGATGCTCGGCGGCGGGTTCATCTCCGTCGTGGCGGCCGGCGACCAGATCGACACCTGCGTCGACCAGGTCTATCGAGACGACGTGGCGCTGGCGGCCGAGCTGGTGGACGAGGCTGTCGCCGAGTATGAGCAGGGCAACGAGCACGAGCAGAGCAGCCCGGATGCCGGGCACGGCGAGGGCGGCGAGCTGGCCGAGTTCCCGCCCCTGGCCCGCGTCCTCGTCGAGGGCGGCCGGGTGCCCCTGGCGGAGATGCACGGCGTGCTGGCAGAGCATGAGCGCTCCGGGCAGACCATCGCTCGCCTGCTGACCGGCCGGAGCCTCGTGACCGAGGCCGACCTCATGTGGGGCATGGCGAAGGAGATGGGTCTCGAGTTTGTCGACCTCGAGGTCCAGGGCATCGATCTGGCTGTTGCATTCGACCTGCCGGAGGCGACCGCCCGGCACCACAACGTGGTGGTCATCGGGCACGAGGACGGCGTTCCTGTCGTCGCCGCGTCGAACCCCACCGACGTCTTCGCCATGGATGACCTGCGCACGATCATCGGGCGGAGCTTCGTCACGGTGGTGGCGACACGGTCCCAGATCACCGCGTACATCGAGAAGGCCTACAACAACGGGGGCGACGCGGCAGACGTCGCCACCACGGCCGCCGGGGACTTCGGGGAGAGCCCTGTCGATGAGCTCGACAACATCCAGGCGGTGGTGGACGATGCCCCTATCGTCCGCTACGTCAACCTTCTCGTCCTGCAGGCGCTGAACGAGCGGGCGTCCGACATCCATGTCGAGCCGACGTCCGACAACCTGCGGATCCGCTACCGGATCGACGGCGTGCTCCACGACATGTCGACCGCACCCCGGTCGATCGCCGCAGCGGTCACCACCCGGCTGAAGGTGATGGCGGAGATGAACATCGCCGAGCACCGGATCCCCCAGGACGGAAGGATCTCCCTCGACGTCGGGCACCGCAGCATCGACCTGCGGCTCGCCACCCTGCCGACCATCTACGGCGAGAAGATCGTGATGCGGGTGCTCGACAAGTCGAATGTCGTCCTCGGGTTCGAGGATCTCGGCTTCGATGGCGACCTGCTCGAGCGCTACGCCGGTGTCTACACCAAGCCCTACGGCACCATCCTCGTCACCGGTCCCACCGGGTCGGGGAAGACCACCACGCTGTACGCGACGCTGGCCGCTCTGAACTCGCCAGAGAAGAACATCATCACCGTGGAGGATCCGGTCGAGCTCCGGATCAAGGGCATCAACCAGGTCCAGCTGAACGTCAAGGCGGGCCTCACCTTCGCCTCGGCGCTGAGGTCGATCCTGCGGTCCGACCCCGACATCGTGCTCGTCGGGGAGATCCGCGACCGCGAGACCGCCCTCATCTCGGTGGAGGCTGCGCTCACCGGCCACCTGGTGCTCGCCACCCTCCACACCAACGATGCCGCCAGCACGCCGATGCGCCTGGTGGAGATGGGGCTCGAACCCTACCTGGTGACCTCTGCCGTGAGCGCAGCGGTCGCCCAGCGCCTGGCCCGCCGGCTCTGCATCCACTGCCGCGAGCCCTACGAGCCGGAGGAAGCCGACATCGTGGCTGCCGGATGGCGGCCGGAAGAGGTCTTCACCGGCGGAGCGGCGCCCCGCCTCCATCGGGCGGTCGGGTGCTCGGCCTGTTCCAACACGGGCTACCGGGGCCGTAAGGCTCTGCTGGAACTGCTGGTGGTCACCGAGGAGATCGACCGCCTGATCATCGAGGGAGGAGCTGCAGATGACATCCACAAGCTCGCGGTGGAGCAGGGCATGGTGACCCTGCGCCAGAGCGGCCTGCGCAAGGCGCTCGAGGGTGAGACCACCCTCGAGGAAGTGCTGCGGGTCGTCGCATGAGCCCGTCAGCTGACACCCGCACCGAATGGTCCCGACGCCTCTGCCAGGCGCTCGTCGCCGGCGGCTCGGCGTCCGAGGACGCCCTGGGCGCGATGCTCCAGGAAGCTGCCGTGTCGGGCACCTCGTTCGTCGCGTTGCTGATCTCCCGAGGGACTGTCGACCCGGCGGTCGTACTCGGCACCCTCGGGCAGCTCGCCCAGCTCCCTGTCGTCGACCTGAACCGCGACCAGCCCACGGCGGAAGCGATGCAGACCCTGCCGATCGCATTGGCTCGCGAGTACGCAGCGGTCGGCCACCGGCTGCAGGGCGAGCAATTGGTGGTCGTTTTCGGGGAGCCTCCGGACACCGACGACGTTCGTGCCCTGTCGGCGCTGCTCGGCTACGTGGTGGCTCCGGCGATCGCCAGCCCGGTGGCCATCGGCCAGGTGCTCGAAGCGGCTGAAGCGGCTGAAGCGGCTTCCCCGACGCCGGAGCCCGGAGCTGCCGGTACCGGCGTGGGCGACCTCCCCGCGGTCATGGCGACCGGCTCGGACGACGGCGTGCCGCTCCACATCGACGACCTGCTGCGCTACGCGGTGGCCATCGGCGCCTCCGACCTGCACCTGACGACGGCCATGCCCGCGTGCGTCCGCCTGCACGGCGCGGTGCAGCCCGTCGAGGGATGCCCGCGGCTGAGCAACGAAGAGATCCGGGACATGATCTTCGGGATCCTTCCCCAGTCGCAGCGGGAGCGGTTCGAGGAGGAGAAGGAGCTCGACACCTCGCACTCCATCCCGGAAGTGGGCCGGTTCCGTGTGAACGTCTTCATGCAACGGGGGACGGTGGCCGCAGTGCTGCGGACCATCCCGCACGAGATCCCCACCTTCGAGTCGCTGTCGATCCCTGAGTCGATCAGGAGCTTCACGGAGATGCGCCGCGGCCTGGTGCTGGTGACCGGGCCGACAGGTTCGGGGAAGTCGACCACCTTGGCATCGCTGGTCGACATCATCAACCGCACCAAGCCGTTGCACATCGTCACCATCGAGGACCCGATCGAGTTTCTCCACAACCACAAGCGCTCCATCGTCAACCAGCGCGAGGTTGGCCAGGACACCACGTCGTTCTCCGAGGCGCTGCGCCGCGTCCTGCGCGAAGACCCGGACGTCATCTTGGTCGGCGAGATGCGCGACCTCGAGACGATCTCGATGGCCCTCACCGCGGCGGAGACCGGCCACCTGGTGTTCGGCACGCTCCACACCCAGGACGCGCCCCAGACCATCGACCGGATCGTCGACGTGTTCCCCACCAACCAGCAGGAGCAGGTTCGGACCATGCTGGCTGCCGCGCTCGCCGGTGTCGTCACCCAGCAGCTCGTGCTGAGCGCCCAGGGCACCGGTCGGCTGGCGTGCTGCGAGGTGATGATGTGCACCTCGGCGATCCGGAACCTGGTGCGCTCCAACAAGACCCACCAGATCTACTCCCTGATGCAGACTGGCGCCCAGCACGGCATGCAGACGATGGACCAGGGACTGGCCAAGCTCGTCAAGGAAGGCCGCATCTCCGAGGCGGTGGCGCTCGACCGCTGCCGCAACATAGACGACCTCCGCAACCACCTGAGCGCGTAGGAGCCTGCATGGCGTTGACGTTCGACTACAAGGTCCGCGACCGCTCGGGCAACCTGGTGCAGGGCCAGCTCGAAGGCGACAGCATGGCGCTCGTCGTCTCGAAGCTCCGCGACATGGGGTACCTGCCGATATCGGTGAAGCCGAAGTCCAAGGTCAGCGCCAGTATGGAGATCGGCATCCCGGGCCTCACCAACCGGGTGAAGCTGCTCGAGGTGGCCGTGGCCACCCGCCAGCTGGCCACCATGGTGGACTCCGGCCTGTCGGTGGTGCGGTCCCTGTCGATCCTCGCCACCCAGGTGGAGAATAAGGAGCTGGCCCGGGTCCTGGGGGAGGTCCGGCTCGACGTGGAGCACGGCTCGTCGCTGTCGCAGGCGTGTGCCAGGCATCCGAAGATCTTCTCGAAGCTCTTCGTGACGATGGTGCAGGCCGGCGAGGCCGGCGGCAGCCTCGACCAGGTCCTGGCGGATCTGGCCGGCACCATGGAGAAGCAGGCCACCCTGAATCGTACGATCCGCTCGGCGATGACCTATCCGATCGTCGTCATGTCGGTGATGGTCGTCATCTTCCTGGCGCTGCTCATCTTCATCGTGCCGACCTTTAAGAAGCTGTTCGCCCAGCTGCACGCCGCGCTGCCGCTGCCGACCCAGATCATCATCAAGATATCGAGCGTCGTCCTTAGCCTCTGGGCGCTCGTGGTGGTCGCCGTCCTCATCGCCGGGGTGGTGCTCTTGCGCCGGTGGATCAACACCGAGGGCGGCCGGCTCAGATGGGACCGGTTCAAGCTCCGCCC
>JAJYAB010000213.1 GCA_021779775.1 Actinomycetes bacterium | reverse complement strand
GCCAGTGCCGGCGACGCACGGGTGTAGCCCCCCAGATGCTGCTCCCACCGCAGCGCCCCGGTGCTGGCGTCCACCACGGTGAGCCCGTCCGCGTCGCTGCCGTTCCAGTAGTGCCCGTGGCCGTAGGCCACGACCGCCCCCGACCCGTCGAGGTTCCCCACCGCCGGCGACGACGTGACGACCTCGTTGCTCTGCGCTGTCCACCCGGTCACTCCCGACGAGCTCAGCGTCCGGACTGCGCCCCCGTCCCAGTTGTCGAGTGCTCCGGGTCCCTGGTGGGAGTCGCTGCCCGCCACGATGGTCTGCACCCCGCCGATCGGGGCGATCGCCGCCGTGGCGTAGGTGCTGTCGGCAGTCTTCTGCGGCCATCCGGCGATGGTGGACCCGGTGGCCGGGTCGAGCGAGTAGACCGTGAGCCCGAAGGTACCGACGACGATGCGGGTGCTGCCGGTGCCGGTGTCGCCGATGGCCGGGGACGCGGAGATGCCGGCGTTGCTGCCCGCCACGCCAAAGGTGTCGGGAAGGCCCCGCTGCCACAGGGTGCCGCCACCGGGACCGTACTCGAAGATGTTGCCGGTGGGCGGGTTGGAGTTGAGCCCGTTGGGTGAGCCGGTGGTGACCACGACGTCGTCGAGACCCGAGCCGGTCGGCAGCACCGCCGGGGTGGAGTCGATGCCGTTGCCGGTGCAGTGGCTCCCGCTGCCCCAGCCCGCCGGGACGGTGCCGTCGGCCAGGTGGGCGGCATACACGCAGCCGTTCGCGCGCGATCCCACCACCACCGACGGCGAGCCGTCCAGGTCGGCCACGTTGGGCGAGGAGATGGCGATCGCCGAGCCGGCGCCCAGCAGGTCCGCCCACTTCAGGCTGACGTTCAGCGTCGTGTGGGGAGCGACCGCCCGAGGCGTCGCTGCTCCCACAGGATCGCCGAGCCCTGCTGCGGACGTCACCAGGCCGGCAGCGGCCAGGCCTGCCGTCACCAGCACCGGCAGGAGCAGGCTCCCCGTTGTGGAGCGCATCCGTTCCCTTTCGTCGAAGACCGTACCTTTCGGCTTCGGCAGGACCGGCCTGCGACCTGAGCGCCGGTGTCGGCCGGATCAGGCGGCCGGGGCGAAGCGCACCAGCTCCATCGGCTCGAACTGCGGTCCCGGAGCGAACTGCTCGTGGGCGCCGAAGCGGGGGTCGGCGAGGAGGTCCGTCTCGATCTGGGCGCACTTGGAGCCGTACGTCTGGTAACCCCACATCCAGACGAGCCAGATCTGGTGCGACGTCCCGGCCGCCGCCTCGAGCGACCGGGCGAACGACGACGGGTTGCCGGCCCCGACGACCCTGGCGTAGTCCACCCAGTCCACGAACTCCGGCCCGGTGCCACGCGGGAACGTCACCTGCCGGTAGCGATGGCGGGGCAGCAGCCGGTTGACGGCGGGGCCGAGCTGGTCGGGGCAGTACGCCACCACGTCGCCGGTGTGGCCGAGCCGGGCCAGGGTGGCGGCCACCTGACCAGCCTGCGTGCGGTTGGTGGTGACGTCGGGGAAGCTGCCGGCCAGGCCGAAGATGACGGCGGCAGCCAGCACCCCGGCCCGGACGCGGCGGTCGGCGAAGGCGGCGGTGCCGAGCGCCACCAACAGGGCCAGCGGGACGAACACCACCATGGCGTACCGAACCTGGAAGGTGCTGCCGGACACGTACCCTCCGACCACCGCAGCGGCGAGCGCTCCCACCACGACCACCGCCATCGGGCGGGCCGGCCTCCGGGTCCGGAGGTCGAGGTCGATGTGGCGAGCGCCGCGGGCCGCGCCGAACAGGCCGATGCCGGCCAGGGCGAAGTAGATGAGGGCCAAGCCGCGACCCTGGGTCGTCGGGCCTCCCGCGAACGACGTGATGGCGTTCACCATGTCGGCGAAGGTGGCGTGGGCTGCCCACGGGGTGCCGGTGTGCCGTGCCTGAGACACGAACGTCGGCAGCCATGGCACGAAGGTGAGCGATCCGAGGGCCACGGCGGCGAACGCGGCACGGGCCGGGCGCCGCTGCCCGGGGGAGCCGCGCCAGGCGCGCCAGGCGAGCCACAGGCCCGTGACCCCGACGAGGTACACCGCCCAGTAGTGGCTGTAGAGGAGCAGGGCAGCACACCCCCCGGTGGCCACCAGGTTGCCCGGTCGGGGCCGGTCGAGCACCCGCTGCAAGGCGACGATCCCAGCGGCCGCGAGCAGGCCCACCAGCGAGTACATCCGGGTCTCGGTGGCATAGCGGACGGCGAACGGCGAGGTCGCCACCAAGACGAGGGCGGCCGCAGCCACCATCCGACCGCCGAGCCGGCGGCCGGCAACCCATACGAACGGCATCGTGGCGACGCTGAGGAGCCCGGGCAGCGAGCGCACGGCGAGATCCGACGACCCGAACCAACCCATCCACCAGTGCAGCAGCACGTAGAACAGCGGCGGAGCGCCGTCATGGAGCAGCAGGTGGTGGAGCTGGGACAGGGGCTGGCGGGCGATGTCGACGGTGAGCGCCTCGTCGAGCCACAGATCGGACGTCGTCCAGAACCGGAGCACCACGCCTACCAGCACCAGCGCTGCGACCACCACCACCAGCAGACGGGGCGAAGGCCAGCCGCCGACCGCCTCCGGATCAACGGCCCCTGCCGTCACGCCTTCGCCGAAGTCAGCTCCGATCGCCGACCCGGCCGGCGCTCGCCGTCTCGTCCCCTCCTGGGGACCAGGCGGGGCCGTCTCCTGTAAATCCACCGGGCAGATGCTAGTGAGGCGTCAGGTCAGCCGGCGAGCGGGCCCACGGCAAGCTGCCGTGCAGCGGAGGCGGCGGCGGCCAGCACCGTGTCGAGGTGGTCGTCGCTGTGGGCCATGCCGGGGAACATGACCTCGTACGGCCCGGGAGCCAGCGCCACGCCTTGCCGGAGCATGGCGGTGAAGAACGGCCCGTAGCGTCCCGTGGCCGCCGATGCCTTCGCACCGGCGTAGGAGGTCACCGGCCGGTCGGAGAAGAACAAGCCGACCAGGGGGCCGGCGGTCGGCACCTGCGCCACCACGCCCGCCTCGCCCAGCACCACCGCCAGGTCGGTGGCGAACCGCTCCACCCGCTCCGAAAGCGAAGCGTAGTCCCGAGGCCCGACGGCGTCGAGCACGCACCGCCCGGCGGCGGTGGCCAGCGGGTTCCCCGACAGCGTCCCCGCCTGGTAGACCGGGCCGTCCGGGGCGAGCACCGACAGCACGTCGGCTCGCCCCCCGAAGGCGCCGACCGGAAGTCCCCCACCGATGACCTTCCCGAAGCACCACAGGTCGGGGACCACGCCCAGCAGCACCGACGCACCGCCCGGCCCGACGCGGAACCCCGTGATCACCTCGTCGAACACGAGGAGCGCGCCGACATCGTCGCACGCCTGGCGCAGCGCCTGCAGGAAACCGGGGGCCGGAGGGACCAACCCCATGTTGGCAGCCACCGGCTCGACGATGACGCAGGCCACCCGCTCGTCCAGCTCGGGAAGGGCGTTGTAAGGGGCGACGACCGTGTCGACGACCGCCGCAGCCGGAACTCCCGACGAGCCGGGCAGCCCCAAGCCGGCCACCCCGCTGCCGGCTCCCGCCAGCAGCGCGTCGCTGTGCCCGTGATAGCACCCGTCGAACTTGACGATGCGGTCGCGGCGGGTGAACCCGCGGGCCACCCGGAGCGCGCTCATGGCGGCCTCGGTGCCCGACGACACCAGGCGGACCTGGTCACAACCCGGGACCCGGCGGCAGATGGCCTCCGCCAGCAGCACCTCGCCCGGCGTGGGGGCACCGAAGGTGGTGCCACTGGCCGCAGCCTCGACGACGGACGCCGTGACCGCCGGATGGGCATGGCCGAGCAGCACCGCACCGTAGGACTGCACCATGTCGATGTAGTGGCGCCCTTCGACGTCGACCACCACCGCGCCGTCCCCCCGGACGACGGTGTACGGCGTGCCGCCCACCGACGCGAACGAGCGGACCGGCGAGTCGACGCCTCCGGGGATCGACCTCCGGGCCCGGGCGAACCATGCGGCGTTCGACAGCACCGGCGCGCCGTCTGCTGCCGTGCCGCCGTCAGCCATGCAGGGCCTCGGCCACCTCGCCGGCGAAGTAGGTGAGGACGATGTCGGCCCCCGCCCGCCTGATGGCCGTCAGGTGCTCGAGCGCCACCGCCGGACCATCGACCCAACCACGATCGGCCGCCGCCTTCACCATGGCGTACTCCCCGCTGACATGGTAGGCCGCAACCGGCACCTCGGACGTCCGGGCGACGGCGGCCACCACGTCGAGGTACGCGAGGGCGGGCTTGACCATCACCATGTCGGCGCCCTCGGCGATGTCGAGCGCCACCTCGGTCAGCGCCTCGCGCCGGTTGGCCGGATCCTGCTGGTAGCTCCGCCGGTCCCCACCGCCGGTGACGGTGACGTCGACG
>JAJYAB010000212.1 GCA_021779775.1 Actinomycetes bacterium | reverse complement strand
ATCGGCTGGCCGGCAAGGATCTCACCCGGGCGCTTGGCTTCCGGCCGCATTATCTGGTGGTGACGGTCAGCAGACCTCGCCAGGGGCACTGCTACAAGACCGTGGCGGCATTCCTCCCCCGGCCCTGAGATCTCGGACCGCTGGTTGGTCGTCGATGGCGACATGCACGCGCCATCGGCGGCGGGCGAGAGGCGGCTACCTCCGGACCCGTGGCGACGCGAGCCGCCCAGAGGCCAGATCCTCGGCCATCGCCCAGCCGAACACGACCAGACGGTCTCCCCGCTCGACGTCCATCCCTTCGAAGAGCGCAGCCACCTCGGCCTCTGGCGCTTTCGCCTTCGGGCCTCCGAAGTCGAGGGCGCCCACCGGTGTGGACTCGCCGGCCATCTGGAACGACCGGTCGTCGATCCGTCCCTCTGCTCCGAACCGCTTGGCCAGCCGCCTCCCCCACGCCCGTTCCTCACCTGACGCCTTGTGCCCCGGCCCGGGCACGACGGCATCGAGCCCGGCGAACGCCTGGTACGCCTCGGGGGCAGCCAGCCGAGTCCCGACAAGGACGTCTTCGTCGGGGAACGCCAGGAGTGCCCGACGGTACTGGTCGGCCATCACCATGCGCATCGCCTGGTCGGCCTTGGCGGTACGGTCGATGGAGGCCAGCCCGACGAGCAGCGACGGAGTGCCGCCGATGCGCTCCAGCGTGCAGAACGAGTAGCCACGGAGCTTGGCACCTTCACGTACCCGGGTGATGAGCACCCACTCCTCGCATTGCTTGGAGAGGAACCCGATGTCGAACGACGGTTCGCGGTCCACGCAGAGGTCAGCCATCTCGGCCAGCTCGGCGTCGCTCAACGACGTGCAGTCATTGGTCCCTACCTCGAACGGCATCGCGCGCTCCGTGCTCGTCTCCACTGCTGTCGATCCCCCCGATCCGGACGGCACGCTGCCCGAGTCGAGAGGCGGTTCCCGAAGTTTACGGGATCGCCGTCTCCTAGACTACTCGGCGCGGCACCCGGTCTTGGCGAAGCTCCCTCCCCGCCCTCGTCACGCGACAGGCGGCCGGTGGATGGCCTGGTGGCCGAGGAGCACTCGCAGCTCCCCCACCAACCCGCGCCGGCTGTCGACGGTGAACTCGGCGGGAAGGCGCACGGTGCTCTGACCGACGTGCAGGAACACGGGCTCGGAACCGGGATGCTCGGCGAGCAGCTCCTTCAGCCGAGCCACCAGACCATCGGTCAGCACGCCGATCGGCAGCTCCAGGTGCAGCTCGCCAGCCCCCTCGGCGACGAGCTGCGGCCGCCTCACCTCCATGCAGACCAGCTTGGCCTGGTCGTCACGGGTGTCGACGCGCCCCTTCAGGACCACCACGGCATCGTCGGCGAGCAGCGCACCTGTTTCGGCCATCGTCTTCGGGAACACGAACACCTCGATCGACGCCCGGAGATCCTCCAGCACGAACGTGGCCATCAGCTCTCCCCGCTTGGTGTAGCGGCGCGAAAGGCCCGTCACCACACCACCGACCAGACGGACCACACCGTCGTGGCCACTGCCGTCGGTGACGCCGTCGTCCTTGCAGTCGGCGACGGAGCATTCGGTCAGCCGGGCCAGCGCCGCCTCGATCCCCTTCAGCGGATGATCGCTCACGTACAGTCCCAGCATCTCCTTTTCGGCCGCCAGCTTCTGCGCCTTGTCGAACTCGGTCTCTGGGATCGCCAGCCGGGTCTCGGCGAAGCCGACCGGGGCCACACCGTCGCCAGGACCCTCGAGCATGGTGAACAGCGTCGAGATGCCCGCATCCTCCTCGCGGCGCCGCTCCAGCGTACGGTCGACGACCTCTTCGAACACCATGCAGAGGCCCCGGCGGGGATGGCCGAGCGAATCGAACGCACCCGCCCGGATGAGGGAATCGATGGTGCGCTTGTTGAGCACCATCGGGTCGACCCTCCGGCAGAAGTCGTAGAAGTCGGCGAACGGACCGTGCTCCTCGCGCTCGGCGACGATGCGCTCCACCAGGCCCTCCCCCACGTTGCGCACGGCGGCAAGGCCGAACACCACCCGGTGCCTGCCGTCCTCGCCGACCAGCGGGGTGAACTCGGCAGCGGACCGGTTCACGTCGGGGACAAGGACCTCGATGCCCTGAGCCCGGCACTCCCCGAGGTAGACGGCAGTCTTGTCCTTGTCGTCCTTCACCGAGGTGAGCAGCGCGGCGAGGTACTCCACCGGGTGATGGGCCTTCAACCACGCCGTCTGGTACGAGACGAACCCGTAGCCGTAGGAGTGGGACTTGTTGAACGCATAGTCGGCGAACGGCTCGATGATGTCGAACAGCGCCGTACCGATCTGCTCGCCATAGCCGGATCCGATGCAGCCTTTGACGAACTTCTCGCGCTCTTCCGCCATGATGGCCCGGATCTTCTTCCCGGCTGCCTTGCGGAGGTTGTCGGCCTCCTCCAACGTGTAGCCGGCGAACTTCTGGGCTACCCGCATAACCGACTCCTGGTAGATCATCAGGCCGTAGGTGTCGCCCAGGATCGGCTCGAGGTCGGGGTGGAGATAGGTGATCGGCTGGCGGCCGTTCTTCCGGTCGGCGTAGTCCTTGTGCATGTTGGCCGCCATGGGCCCTGGTCGGTACAGGGCCACCAGCGCGGCGATGTCGTCGAAGCTGGTGGGCGCCAACGAGCGCATCAAGGAGCGCATGGGGCCGCCCTCCAGCTGGAACACCCCGATGGAGTCGCCCCGACGCAGCATGCCGAGCGTGGGCTCGTCGTCGAGCGGCACCCCGTCGATGTCCGGACGGATCCCCTCGGTCCGCTCGACCAGGTCGAGGGCCCGCTCGATGACGGAGAGGTTCCGGAGGCCCAGAAAGTCCATCTTCAACAGACCGAGCTCCTCGACCCCGTGCATCTCGTACTGGGTGACGACCGGCGCTTCGCCGGGGTTCTGGCCGCTCTCCGGCTTGCGCTGGACCGGCAGGTACTCGGTGATCGGATCCTTGGTGATCACCACCGCCGCGGCGTGGATGCCGTCCTGGCGGCGGAGTCCCTCCAATCCCTTGGCCACGTCGATGACCTTGCGGGCGTCCTCGTCCGTGGCGTACATCGTCCGGAGATCGGCGGCGGCGGCGTAGCCGTCCTCGAACCCCTCCACCTTGTCGAGACAAGCGCGTAGCGGGGTGTCGCGGCCCATGACCAGCGGCGGCATGGCCTTGGCGATGCGGTCGCCCACGACGTAGGGGTAGCCGAGCACCCGGGCGCCGTCGCGCACCGCAGCCCGTGCCTTGATGGTGGAGAAGGTGACGATCTGCGCCACCCGGTCCGACCCGTAGCGCTCGGCGGCATAGCGGATCATGTCGCCCCGGTAGCGCTCGTCGAAGTCCATGTCGATGTCGGGCATCTGCTTGCGGCCCGGATTGAGGAACCGCTCGAACAGCAGGTCGTAGTGGATCGGATCGAGATCGACGATCCGCAGGCAATAGGCGACACAACAGCCGGCCGCCGAGCCGCGGCCCGGCCCGACCCGGATGCCGCGCCGCCTGGCGTAGTCGATCAGGTCCCACACCACGAGGAAGTACGCCGAGAACCCCATGCTGGCGATGACGTCGAGCTCGTAGTCGAGCCGTTCGGTGACCGCCCGGGAGAGGTTCGGCCCGTAACGCCCGGCGGCGCCCTGGTACGCCAGATGCCGCAGGTAGGCGGCAGCCCGCTGCTCGTAGGTGTCCCCGACGAACTCGGCGGGGACCGGCGGCTGCGGCAGAGCATCGACGCCGAGCTCGATGTCCACGTCGGCCCGTTCGGCGATGAGCAGCGTGTTGTCGCATGCTTCAGGTAGCTCGGCGAACAGGTGGCGCATCTCTGCCGCCGACTTCAGGTAGTGCTCCTCGCCTTCGAACCTGAAGCGCCTCGGGTCGTCGATGGTGGCCCCCGTCTGCACGCACAGCAGCGCGTCGTGGGCCACAGCGTCCTCGCGGCGGGTGTAATGGCTGTCGTTGGTAGCCAGCAGGGGGGCGCCGAGCTGCCGGGCGATGCGGAGCAACCCCGGGTTGGTTTGGCGCTGGGCGGCCAGCCCATGGTCCTGCAGCTCCACGAACAGGCTGTCGCGCCCGAAGATGTCCTGCAGACGGCCGGCCAGCTTCAACGCCCGCGCCTCGTTGCCGTTCAGCAAGGCCTGCAGCACGACGCCGCCGAGACATCCGCTCGTGGCGATCAGCCCGCGGTGGTACTGCTCGAGCAGCTCCCAGTCGACGCGCGGCTTGTAGAAGTACCCCTCGAGGTAGGCCGCCGACGAGAGCTTGAGGAGATTGCGGTACACCTCGTCCTACTCGGCGAGGAACGGAATGTGGTAGGAGAGCTTCTCGCCGCCGGCAAGGGGTTTTCCATCCTCCCCGCTTATGCGGCACGGGCCGCGCAAAAATCCCACCATTTGCGCCTCTGGCCGCTCACCCCCCCGGCGCCGATGCTGGACATCACCCT
>JAJYAB010000211.1 GCA_021779775.1 Actinomycetes bacterium | reverse complement strand
CATGCCGGGACGGTTGGTCCAGACCTGCTTGCAGGTGACCGAACAGGTGTGGCAGCCGATGCACTTGTCCAGATTCAGCACCATGCCGATTTGTGCGCGAACTTTCATGTCGTCGTCTCCTCAGGCGTTCGTGGAGGCCGGCGTGTCCAGCCAGTCGACCTTGGCCATCTTGCGCACCACGACGAACTCGTCGCGGTTGGTGCCGATCGTGCCGTAGTAGTTGAACCCGTAGGAGAGCTGCGCGTACCCGCCGATCATGTGGGTGGGCTTCATGACCACCCGGGTGAGCGAGTTGTCGGTCCCGCCGTGCAACCCCGAGAGCTCGGAGACCGGCATCTCGAGGTGCCGGTCGACGGCGTGATACATGAGCACCGTGCCAGGAGGCACCCGGTGGGTCACCGCCGCCCGGGCCACGGTGACCCCGTTGCGGTTGTAGGCCTCGATCCAGTCGTTGTCGGCCACCCCAATGCGCCCGGCGTCGAGGTCGTTCATCCAGATGACCGGGCCACCCCGAAACAGGTTGAGCATGTGGGGGTTGTCCTGGTACTCCGAGTGGATGGACCACTTCGAGTGCGGGGTGAGGAAACGAGCCACCAGCTGAGGTTCGCCGAGCTCGGACCGGCTCGGATCCCCGAAGGTGGAAAGCAGGTCGAGCGGCGGACGGTAGGTGGGGAGCATCTCCCCTAGCTCGGCCATCCAGTCGTGGTCCAAGAAGAAGTGCTGGCGACCGGTCAAGGTGTGCCAGGGCTTCAAGCGCTCCACGTTGATGGTGAACGGCGCGTAGCGCCGGCGCTCGGACTCGCACCCGGACCACTCCGGCGAGCAGATCACCGAGCGGGGTTGGGTGACGGTGTCGGCGAAGGTGATCCGGTCGCCGGCCCGTTCGTGAGCCAGGTCGGCCAGGGTGACGCCGGTGCGGCGTTCGAGCTCTTCGAAGCCGGCCACCGCCAGGCGTCCGTTGGTGGTGCCCGACATGGCCAGGATGGCCTCGCAGAACAGGTCGTCGCGATCGATCCGGGGCCGCCCGTGGGCCGCCCCGCCCCGGGTCGTCCCGTTACGGGACCGCAGGTAGTCGACCTCACCGCCGACGGGAAGCCGGACCCCCTTGGTGGTGGCGCCGAGCTCGTCGATGAGAGGGCCGAGCGCCCGGAAGCGGTCGACCAGGTGGGGGTAGTCGCGTTCGACGACCACCAGGCGGGGCATCGTCTTGCCCGGGACCGGGTCGCACTCCCCCGCCGCCCAGTCGAGTGCCCGGCCACCGGGCTGCGCGCACTCGTCGGGGCTGTCGTGGAGCAGTGGGATAGCGACCACGTCGCGCCGGACCCCGAGCCGGCCCTCGGCCAGGCGGGAGAACTCCGCTGCCAGGTCGCTGAAGATGTCAAAGTCGCTTCGTGCCTCCCACGGGGAGGCGATGGCTGGGTTGAAGCTGTGCACGAAGGGGTGCATGTCCGTCGAGGACAGGTCGTGCTTCTCGTACCAGGTGGCGGTGGGCAGGACGACATCGGCGTAGATGCCCGTCGAAGTCATGCGGAAGTCGATGTCGACCAGCAGGTCCAACTTGCCTCGGGGAGCCTCGTCCCGCCACGTCACCTCGGCCGGCTGCAGCCCCGGCGGACACTCCTCGGCCGCCACCGCGTTGTCCGCCCCGAGCAGGTGGCGCAGGAAGTACTCGTGCCCCTTTCCCGAGGAGCCGAGCAGGTTGGAGCGCCACACCGTCAGCACCCGCGGGAAGTTGGCCGGGTTGTCAGGATCGGTGGCGGCAAAGCGCAACCGCCCGGCCGTGAGCTCGTCGACGATGTAGTCGCCCACCTCCTGGCCCGCCGCCTCCGCCTGGTCGGCCAGGTCGAGGGGGTTCCGGTCGAAGGTCGGGTGGGAGGCCAGCCACCCCTGGCGGGCCGAGTAGGCGTTGAGGTCGGCGACCGACTGACCGGCGAACCGGCCCTCACCGAGGGGGCTCGACAAAAGGTCGGCCCGGGCCCCCTCGTAGCGCCACTGGTCGCTGGCTAGGTACCAGTAGGGGGTGGCAGGCATGTGCCGGGTGGGCCGCGCCCAGTCGTAGGCGAAGGCGAGGGTGAACCAGCCGGTGAGCGGCCGGACCTTCTCCTGGCCGACGTAGTGGGCCCAGCCACCGCCATTCACGCCCTCGCACCCGCCTAACATGAGCAGCGACAGGAAAGTCCGGTAGATCTGGTCGGAGTGGTACCAGTGGTTGGTGCCCGCCCCCATGGCGATCATCGACCGGCCCCCCGACACCTCGGCGTTGCGGGCGAACTCGCGGGCCACCCGGGCACACGCCACCGCCGGCACCGACGTGATCCGCTCGGCCCAAGCCGGAGTGTAGGGCACCTCGGCGTCGTCGTAGTCGCTCGGCCACAACCCAGGTAGGCCATCGCGGGCGACCCCGTACTGCGCCATAACGAGGTCAAACACCGTGGTCACCCACCGCTCGCCCACCTCGATAGCCGGGACCCCCCGCCGCAGCACCCCGCCGCCCTCGCCGTCGCCCACGTCGAAGCGGGGCAGGTCCACCGCCAGCGCCTCGGATCCGGGCCGACCGTGCAGGCTGAGAGCGGGACGGATGTCCTCGAGGCGCAGGTTCCAGCGCCCTTCGCCCGCCTCGGTCCAGCGGAAGCCGAGCGACCCGTTGGGCACCGCGGGGGCACCGCTCGCCTCGTCGAGCACGACGGTCTTCCACGCCGCGCCCTCTTCGGTGTCCCCGAGGTCGGCGGCGGTGACGAAGTGGTCGGGCACCCAGGCGTCCTCACGTCGGCGCAGCGAGACGAGGAACGGGAGGTCGGTGTAGGTGCGGGCGTAGGCCTCGAAGCGAGGCACCTGGCGGTCGCGGTAGAACTCGGTGAGCATGACGTGGCCCATCGCCATCGCCAGGGCCGCGTCGGTCCCCGGCGCGGCGGGAAGCCAGTCGTCGGCGAACTTGGTGTGGTCCGAGTAATCCGGAGAGACCACGACGACCTTCTGGCCCCGGTAACGGGCCTCGGTCATGAAGTGGGCGTCGGGGGTGCGGGTGATGGGGAGGTTGGTGCCCCAGATGATCAGGTAGCTGGCGTTCCACCAGTCGGCCGACTCGGGCACGTCGGTCTGGTCGCCGAAGACCTGGGGCGAGGCGATGGGCAGGTCGGCGTACCAATCGTAGAACGAGGGGATGGTGCCGCCGAGCAGCGAGTAGAAGCGGGTGCCCGCTGCATAGGAGGTCATCGACATGGCCGGGATCACCGTGAACCCCGCGGTGCGGTCCGGTCCGTAGGCGGCGACGGTGTGCACATGGGCGGCGGCGACCAGCTCGAGGACCTCGGCCCAGGTGGCGCGCACGAAGCCGCCCCGGCCCCGAGCCGACTTGTAGGCCGAGGCAGTCTCGGGATCGGAGGTGATCTCGGCCCACGCGGCTACCGGGTCGCCTTCGTGGCGGGCCTTGGCCGCTCGGAAGGAGTCGAGCAGGACACCCCGGACATACGGGTAGCGGACTCGGGCCGGTGAGTAGGTGTACCAGGAGAACGACGCCCCTCTCGGGCACCCCCGGGGCTCGTACTCAGGGGAGTCGGGGCCGACCGAGGGGTAGTCGACGGCCTGGGTCTCCCAGGTGATGATCCCGTCCTTCACATATACCTGCCACGAGCACGACCCGGTGCAGTTCACCCCGTGAGTGGAGCGGACAACCTTGTCGTGGCGCCAGCGCTCCCGGTAGAACTCCTCGGCTTGGCGACCACCCCCTCGATGCAGCTCGCGCCCGTCGGCCGAGGGCTCCCCGGGCTGGAGGTAGCGGGCGGCGCGAACCAGACCCGTGTCAGCGAGCAGCTGAGGGTCGCCACCGGCCCGCTTGGTTCGGGATCGATCGGATGCCACCACCCTCCTTCGCTGACACGCTCATGCCCGGTTTCTGCTCGCTTACCTCGTCTGCGCATCCATCGCGCAGGGCCTGCCTGGCCACCCTACCGAGCATGCCGGCGAGGACGATGGCGGACCGTCCCGACTATCATTGTGCGAGGGCACTTCCACTCGCAACTCGAAAAACCATCGAGTGCTCATCGCTCCAACGGTACCGTGACGGACCGCGGTGGCCTGTCACGGCGCTGGGGCATCCCTTCGTAATGCCTGCCAGCGTCGGTGGGCGTCTTCGAACGCTGCGCCTTGCTCCCGTGCCGGAGCATCGACACCAACCGCGGGCTGTCCGGCCGGCGGAGGCCCGTCGGGGTACGAGATCCGGATGCGCCCGTGCCGGCCATCCCCGTGGTCCACATAGCAGTCCGGCTCCGGGGTCCGTCGAGGGTTGCCGTCGTGGTAGCCGAGCTCGGTGAGGATCGCTTCCGCGGCGGTGACGCCGGACACCGCGGCCGGGTCGGCAGCTCTCGGGTACGCGGTCGCGGCGGCATCGCCGGCGACGAAGATCCCCGGTGCTGCGGTGGCGAAGCGGTCATCGGCCGGAACGAGAGCGCGGCCGTCGCCCAAATCACGC
>JAJYAB010000210.1 GCA_021779775.1 Actinomycetes bacterium | reverse complement strand
TCCGATCTGGAAGGCCCCGGTCGAGCCCCGCAAGACGCTGGTGGACTTCCTCCGGGACGACCTCGGTCTGACCGGGACCCACGTCGGGTGCGAGCACGGGGTGTGCGGCGCCTGCACCGTGCTGGTCGACGGGCTGGCCACCCGGTCCTGCCTCATGCTGGCCGTCCAAGCGGCCGGGGCCAGCGTGACCACCATCGAAGGCCTCGAGACCGGCGGCGAGCTCCACCCGCTCCAGCAGGCATTTCGAGAGAGCCACAGCTTCCAGTGCGGCTTCTGCACCCCCGGCTTCATGATGACCGCGATCGCCCTGTTGGAAGAGGGTCTGCCCGACGACGAGACGGCGCTGCGCCAGGAGCTCTCCGGCAACCTGTGCCGGTGCACCGGCTACCAGTCGATCGTCGACGGCGTGCGGCTGGCGGCCGAAACGATGTCCGGGGTCCGAACGGGCTCTGCCGGAGGAGGCACCTTCGAGGGCGGGGCGACCGACCAGGAGGCAGCAGGATGAGGTTCGTCGGCGAGAAGGTCCAACGAGTCGAGGACCAGCGCATCCTGACCGGTCGGGGCCACTACATCGACGACGTCCAGCTACCCGGCATGCTCCATGCGGCCTTCCTGCGCAGCGCCGAGCCTCACGCTCTGATCACCTCCCTCGACGTGGAGGGGGCCCGGGAGGCGCCCGGGGTGGTCGCCGTCTATATCGGGGCAGACATCCAGGCACTGACCCACCGGATCAAGGGCGAGGTGCCCATGCCCGGACTGCAGGACCCGGAGTTCTACGCCCTGGCCACCGACAAGGTGCGCTTCGTCGGCGACCTGGTGGCCATGGTGGTGGCCGAAAGCCGGGCCCTGGCCGAGGATGCCTGCGAGCTGATCTTGGTGGAGTACGAGCCGCTCGCCGCCGTCGTCTCCTACCAGGAGGCGCTCGATCCGTCCGGCCCCAAGCTCTTCGACGACATGGACGGCAATGTCATCTCCCGCAGCGCCAGCACCTACGGGGATGTGGACGAGGCCTTCCGCCAGGCGGACCGGGTGGTCAGCGAGACGTTCGTGCAGCACCGCCAGTCCAACTGCCCGATGGAGACCAGGGGGGCGGTGGCGTCCTTCGACCGGGGATCGGGCGAGCTCACCTTCCACGCCTGCACCCAGTCGCCCCAGGCGCTGCGGTTCGTCCTCTCCAAGGTCGTCGATCAACCCATGGACCGGCTGCGCGTGCTGTCCAAGGATGTGGGCGGGGCGTTCGGCCTCAAGGGGTTCGTCCACCGCGAGGACGTTGCCCTGGCGGCGGCGGGCAAGCAGCTGGGCCGGCCCGTCAAGTGGATCGAGGACCGCAACGAGCACCTGATGGCCTCGGGCCAGGCCCGACAGGAGACCGTGGAGATCGAGGCCGCCGTCAAAGACGACGGCACGCTGCTCGGTCTTCGGACCAAGCTGATCATGGACCAGGGTGCCTACCCGGCCATCCCGTTCTCGGCGTCGATGTTCGTCGGGCTGATCGGCCAGATCCTGCCGGGGCCCCATCGCATGCTCGGGTACTCGTTCGAGAGCACCGTGGTCACCACCAACAAGTGCTGCTACGTGGCCTACCGGGGCCCGTGGGAGATGGAGACCTGGGTGCGGGAGCGCCTGCTCGACGTCATCGCCCGCCAGCTCGGTCTGGACCCGGTGGTCATCCGGCGCATGAACATGGTCCAAGGTGCGTCCGACGACCAGATGATCACCGGCCCGAGCCTGGCCGACGTGTCCTCCCGCCAATCGCTGGAGCGTGCGCTCGAGCTGGCCGGCTACGACCAGCTGCGGGCCGAGCAGGCCGAGGCCAGGGCAGCCGGCCGCTACCTCGGCATCGGGTTCGCCACCTTCATCGAGCCGGCACCGGGCCCCCTCGGCATGCGAGGCGGGATGTTCGGCAACGAGCGGGCCAAGGTCCGGCTCGAAGCCAACGGCCACCTGGTGGTGATCACCGCCCAGGCACCGCACGGCCAGGGCCACGAGACCACCCTCGCCCAGATCGCCGCCGACGAGATGGGGGTGCCCTTCGACCACGTCCGGGTGGTCCACGGGGACACCGACATCACGCCGTTCAGCCTGATCGGGACCGGCGGCAGCCGGGCCTCCACCTGGGCCAGCGGGGCGGTCATGTACACCACCCGCACGGTGAAGGAGAAGGTCCTGGCCATCGCCGGCGACCAGCTGGAGATCAGCCCGGGCGACCTCGAGATCGTGGACGGTGTGGTCAGCGCCAAGGGCGTCCCCTCCAAGTCGGTGCCGCTGGCCCAGATCGCCACCCAGGCCCTGATGTCCGGCGGGTCGCTGGGTGGCGGGACCGACGGCCTGTTGGAGGCCAGCGAGATCTACCGGGGTCAGGGCATCGGCGGCAGCGGCTGGTCCGGCGGCACCCACCTCTGCTCGGTCGAGGTGGACCTCGGAACCGGGGCGGTCACCATCTTGCGCTGGATCGCGGTGGAGGACTGCGGGCGGATCATCAACCCGGCCATCGTCGAAGGCCAGATCCGCGGCGGGGTGACCCAGGGGATCGCCGGGGTGCTCTACGAGTGGTCGGCCTACGACGCAGCCGGCCAGCCCTTGGCCACCACCTTCATGGACTACCTGGTCCCGACGGCCACCGAGGTCCCCACCATCGAGATCGACCACCTGGAGACCGCGCCCGAAGGCGGGGTGGACGTGGATTTCCGCGGGGTGGGCGAGGCCGGGGCGGTGGTGGCCCCCGCCGCACTCACCAACGCCATCGAGGACGCCCTGGCGCCGCTGGGTGTCCGCATCAACGAGCAGTATCTCCCTCCGTCGAGGATCCTGGAGCTGGCCGGCGTCATCGAGTGAACCGGGGGACGGGGGGACACCGACGGCGAGCGCGTGCGGTTCCACGTCGGCCCTCTCGCAGAGCTCGGTCCTCTCTTGGACGAGCTGCACACCCATCAGTTGGATGGCAAGCGCCGGGAGCTGCGCCTCTTTTCGCAGGTGGCCCAACACGGATCACGGGCCGGACGTGCTGAGCTCATAGGCAGATGGATGTGGCTTCCGGGCCATCGGCCCTAATGAGAGGTGTGAGATGCGACCGGAAGCACCAAAAGTGGGCGGTGTCCTTCCACATCAGTCGTGTGGGTGATGTCCTCCTTCCGTGTGTCGGTCGTGACGACGGAGTGATCGACCGACTGTCGCTTGTCAGCGACATGGGACCACCTGAAGGTCACCAACGCCGGTCGCTACGACCCGTACCGGGGCCCTCGCCCACCCCGCAGATGGGAGCCGGGAGCTGCCGCCAGCCACCCCCCGAAGGCGCCTGCCGGACGTCGAGGCTTCGGACCGTCAGGCCCGTCCCGTCCACCCACGACCAGACGCCTCGCCGTCTGGTCGCCTACAGCCAGGACTCATCACGACCCAGGGTCATTGGCAAAGTCACAGCGGTGTAGTTCGTAGCTGAGCGGGTTGACTGAGGCGTTCGGGCTCGCAGGGCTCGCAGGCATCGTGTTGGGAGGGCTTTGGCCGGCGGATGCTTGATGCTTGCCTCGGCGGCCGTATGGGCGCGGCCCGCATGGCGCGAATGAGGAGGGCGCCTGTCGTGCTGGCGGTTCGTGGGGGGGCTGGTTACAGGCCGACGAGCGCGAGCGCTCGGGTCGGGTCGCGCCCGACCCAGCGGGTCGCCTAGGCGACGTTGGTGGCGCCGGCGAGGCGCAGCAGGCTGATGGCGACGTTGCGCAGGGTGGCGAGCGCGCGTGGAGCGGAGGCGGTCCGCAGCTGGGACCGGTCCTCGTCGTAGGTGACGTCACGCACCCAGTGGACGCGGTTCTCGATGCCCCAGTGGCCGCGCACGTGGCCCGCAAGCCCAGGCGGCCCCGCCTTGGCCTTCGTCAGGCTGGTCACGTAGTACGACGTCTCGGCCGAGGCCATGACGTCGTCGAGGTCGGCGCGTTCCCGGTAGACGACGACCACCTGCGCTGCATGCGGGAACGAGAGGCCGCCGGGCGCGTCAGCGACCCGGATGTAGCGGTGCTCGATCCGTCCGTGGCCCCGGGTCGTGTCCTCGAACTCAGGGGGAAAAGAGCCCTCGCCGAGCGCCTCAATATCCGCCCATTTATACTGGCCGTCGGCATCGAGGCGACAGGTTCTCCGGTAGCGAGGCGTTCCGATGACATCGAGGTCATGCAGCGGTCGGTTGCTGTAGAGGTTCGAGGCTGATCCGCACCTTGGGTGTGATGCCTGCGGCCCGTGTCTCGGACCACCGTCCGTGATGGTACTTGTGCTCCAGCTTGGTCAGGAGGATGGCCCGGACTCCGGGGATTGACCACCGGACACCGACGTCACTCCGACGGTTCATCTCCCGCATGACCCGCTCCAGGACACCGGTGCCGACGTCGGGGCGATCCTTGTGGCCGGTGACGAGCTGACCGGCTGTCGGGCTGGAGAGGAACGTGAACACTTCGTCCCTCGCGTTGCGCAGGTGCGTCGCTGCGGCAACGCCACCGTCGAGCTCGATGTTGTCGGCCAACA
>JAJYAB010000209.1 GCA_021779775.1 Actinomycetes bacterium | reverse complement strand
CAGGGGGTGATCCGCTGCGACCATCGCCACGAGCTGGCCGATGTCGTCAGGCGGGTGCGGTCTATCGCCCGCCATGCAGGCTGCGGATCTGCTCCCTTGCTGGTCGAGCAGTTCGTCCCCGGGGTCGAGGTCGCCATCGAGGGCCTCCTCGACGGCGGTGAGCTTGCGGTGCTGGCCGTGTTCGACAAGCCCGACGCGCTCGACGGGCCCTATTTCGAGGAGACCATCTATGTGACGCCGTCACGCCTGGCGCCCCCGGACCGCTACGCGGCGGTAGCAGCAGCTCAGGCCGCGACGCGGGCCGTCGGCCTGGTGGACGGGCCGGTCCACGCCGAGGTCCGGGTGCATGACGGGCGCGCCATGGTGGTGGAAGTCGCCGCCCGGACCATCGGGGGGCTGTGCGCTCGCACGCTCAGCTTCGGCACCGGACGCAGGCTCGAAGCGCTGGTCCTCGCCCACGCTCTCGGGCGGCCGGTCGACCCGACTCCGGACGGAGCAGCCAGCGGGGTGCTGATGCTCCCGATCCCTGCTGCCGGCACCTTCGTCGGCCTCGACGGACGCCGTGAGGCGTTGGCTGTCGCCGGCATCACCGCGATCGAGACCACCATCGCGCCGGGCCGCCCGGTCGTACCGGTCCCCGAAGGCGACCGGTACCTCGGGTTCGTCTTCGCCCGCGGCGGCGACCCGGCGCTGGTCGAGGCATCCCTGCGCCGGGCCCAGGCGGCGTTGACCGTCCGCATCGCCTGACCGTCCGCATCGCCTGGACCCAGGGCGCACCGCCTAGCCCAGGGCGCACCTCGTGACCCAGGGCGCACCCTGACGGCGGGCCGGCACACGACCACTACCGTTGCACCGTGCGCGTCCTGCTCCTGTCCACCTACGAGCTCGGCCATCAACCGCTGCTCCTCGCCGGTCCTGCCGGGGCGCTACGGCATGCTGGCCATGATGTGCGGGTGCAGGATCTGGCGGTCGACGCCTTCGACGTGGGCGCCGTCGACTGGGCGCAGGCCGTCGCCCTGGCTGTGCCGATGCACACGGCCGCCCGGCTGGCCCGGACCGCAGCCGAGCAGGTCCGCCACCACCACCCCGACATGCCCGTCTGCTTCTACGGGCTCTACGCCGGACTGGCCGGGGACTCGACGCCCCCTCTCCCCGGGACGCGCCCGATGCCCGATCTGGCCATCGCCGGCGAGCTCGAGCCGGAGCTGGTCCGCTGGGTCGACGGCCTCGCCCACCGAACAGCGCCCGCAGGAGGCCCCACTCGGACGGTGGTCACGGTCCGCCGAGGTGTGGGGGCGACGCCCGACCGGTCGGGGCTTCCGCCGCTGTCCTCGTATGCCCGGCTGGTACTGTCCGGCGAGGAGCGGCTGGCGGGGTACGTCGAAGCGTCGCGGGGTTGCGCCCATCGATGCCGGCACTGCCCGGTTCCCGTCGTCTACGACGGCAGGACCCGGCTGGTGGGCGTCGACGCCGTCGTGGCAGATGTCGCCGGCCTGGTCGACCTCGGAGCCCGTCACGTCACCTTCGGCGATCCGGACTTCCTGAACGGGCCGCACCACGCCAGGCGCGTGGTGGAGGCGGTCCACGGGTCGTTTCCGGAGCTGACCTTCGACGCCACGGTGAAGGTCGAGCACATCCTGCGCCACCGCGACATCTGGCACACCATGGCCAGCTCTGGCTGCCTCTTCGTGGTGTCGGCGTTCGAGTCGGCCTCCGACCACATCCTGGCCGTGCTCGACAAGGGCCACTCGGTTGCCGACGCGGTGGAGGCGGTGGGCATCCTGCGCGCCGCCGGCATCGAGCCTCGGCCGTCGCTCCTGCCGTTCACGCCGTGGACCGGACCGGCCGATCTGGCGGCGCTGGTCGACCTGGTGGCAGCATGCGACCTGGCGGGCAACGTCGACGCCGTGCAGTACGCCATCCGGTTGCTCGTGCCCCCAGGTTCCCTCCTACTGGCGTCCGGCCACCTGAGCGGGCTAATCGACCGCTACGACGCCTCCATGCTCACCTGGCGGTGGCGCTCGCCGGACCCGGCGCTCGATGCGCTCCAACTCGAGGTGGCCGCCCTGGCCGAGTCGGCCGCCAGCGAAGGGTGGGGGGCGCTGGACGTCTATCGCCGGATGCGCCGCGCGGTGGCTGCGGTGGTCCCCGGCGGGCTCGACCTGCCTCCAGAGCCTGCTCGCCGGCTCCGCTCTGCATGGCCCGTCGACGAGCGCCCGCGCCTGACCGAAGCCTGGTTCTGCTGCGCCGAGCCGACCGGAGCCCAGCTGCGAGGCGCCAGCGCCGCATCGACGATCTCGACCACCCAGCCGTGAGCCGGCGCGGCGGGGCCCCGGAGAGGCACCGAGCCCCGGCAGGAGCACACGAGTGGGTGAGCTTCCCTGACCCGGACGAGCCACGCACGTGGGTGTTCGACGTCACCTTCCTCGAAAGCGCGTGGACGTGCATCTTCGGGCGGGGGTGCGAAGGGGTGCTGACCGGCCCCGCTGCCGAGCAGCAGCAAGGCTGCTGCTCCTACGGCGCCCACCTGAGCGGAGCGGAGGACGCCGAGCGTGTGGAACGGGCCGCTGCGTCGCTCACCGACGAGCAGTGGCAGTTCCGCCGCCGGGGGATGCGCCAGGGGGTCATCCGGCGAGGTGGAGGCCAGCTGGCGACTCGTCTGGCAGACGGTGCCTGCATCTTCTTGAACCGCTCCGGCTGGCCGGGCGGCCCGGGCTGCGCCCTGCACCGTGCGGCGCTCGAACGGGGGGTGCCGCACCTCGATCTGAAGCCCGACGTCTGCTGGCAGCTCCCCCTGCGCCGCGAGGACCATGTGGAAGACGACGGTCACGTCGTGTCGACGGTCCGCCAGTGGGATCGTCGGCACTGGGGCGACGGAGGCGCCGAATTCCACTGGTGGTGCACCGATGCTCCCGACGCGTTCGTCGGCGGCCGTCCGGCACACGAAACGCTGCGCGACGAGCTGATCGCCCTGGTCGGCCGGCCCGTGCACCGCCGGCTGGTGCGCTACCTGCGCGCCCGGCGCCCCATCCCCTGCGGGTCAGCGCCCGGGATGTCACCTTCGGTCGTAGCAGTTCCCCACCCGGCAGTGCGTCGCTGAGCCCGGCAGCCGCTGGTCACCGCGCCAGCCGGTGCCACGCGATGACCGCAGTGCCTACTCGGCCAGCGGGATCACTCGGCCAGCGGGTCGTCCTCGCCGTGCTCCGGCTCCTCCCCGAGGGTGCCGAGGATCTCGTCGAGCTCCTCCGACTCGGCCATGCACCACGAGGAATGCTGGTCGTCGGGTTCCGCTCCGCACTCGGGGCAGCGACGATGGGCGGTGGCCACCGAGCGCTTCAAGTTCCGTGCCTCTTCGAAGCGGCGGTGCCTTCCCTTCTTCACTACGACTCCTTCTGCACGAGTCCCGTGGCTGTCCAGACCGCAGTGCCGACCCCGCAGCGCCGACCCGCGGCGATCCTCCAACAGTCTACCGACCGCCATGCCGACCTGGTCAGGGTTGCCTGCTGGCGACACTACAGTGATCACCGTGGCCGATGCGTTCGACCCCGAGGCGATGGTCCAGCGGTTCCGCCAACGGGCGCAGGCCGTCCAGAAGCGGGGCCTGCCGCCGGTCGAGGGGCCCGAGCGCCAGCGGTTCATCGAGCAGGCCCGCACCGACTACATGGACTACGCCATGTTGGGCGATGCCGAGGTGTCGCTGTCCGACGGCATCCTGACCCTGCGCGTCGACCTGCGCCCCCCAGGCGGCAGCTGAGCGCTCCACTGCCAGCCTGGTTGCCTCCCGTAGTTTCTGGTTACCCCCCGTAGTTCATGCGGGTGTCCTCCATGCGCAGGATCTCGGGGGGATCGCCGGCCTCGCCGAAACCACAGTCGACGACCTCACCCACGAAGAACGTGTGGCTGCCCAACGCCATGGTGTGGCGGACCTGGCAATCGAGGAACGCCGCCGCGCCGTCGAGCAGCGGCAACCCGCTGGCGGTCGCCCGGACCGCCATGCCGCTCATCGTGCCGGCACCGTCGGGACCGACGTCGACATCGGTGGCCGGCTTCACGAACCTCCGGACGGCTGCCCGGTCGGCCCGCCTCAGGATGCTGAGCGCGAAGGCGCCGCCGTCGGCAACCAGCTGACAGCTGAGCGCGCCGGCCTCGATGGCGACGCCCACCAGCTTCGGCTCGGTCGCCACCTGCACGGCCAGGCTCACCGCCATCAGGTTGCGCCGCTCGCCGGCCCGGCTGCCCAACAGGTACAGGCCCGACGGCAGCGACCACAGGACCCGGCGACGCATCCGGTCGTAGTGCTCGGGGTCGCGCCCTTCGGGGACCGGGCCGCCGTGGCTGGCAGACGCCATCGGGCCGTCAGCCGAACAGGCCGCCGCCGGCGGCCGTGGTGGTCGACGTCGGGGGCACCGACCCGGTGATGGACAGGATCCGGGCCATCGCGGCGACCAGGCCGTGCTCCGCCTGCCGGCGCTCCACATTCGACCTGGCCATCGCTGCGGGGTCGCCACCAACAC
>JAJYAB010000208.1 GCA_021779775.1 Actinomycetes bacterium | reverse complement strand
GTCTTCCTGGAACAACGGCTCGAACGTGAGGTCGCGGCCCGGGACGGGCGATGTCAGCAATGCCAGGTCGATCCGACCGGAGGCCAGCAGGGGATCCAAGGTGGTCGTCGTGCCTTCGGAGACCACCAGCCGAAGGTTCTGGTGCCGTTCGGACACGTCGGCGAGCAGGAGCGGGACCAGCCACCGGGCCGTGGTGCCGATCAGGCCGGCACGCACCGTGCCAGCCACCTCCTGGCGAAGTGCCACCACATCGGCCGTCAGCGCGTCGAGCTCGCCGAGCACCCGATAGGCACGCGCTACCACGACCTCGCCCTCGGCGGTCAACCGGCCGGCTGACCGGTCGACCAGGGTAGCGCCGACCTCACGTTCGAGCCGGGCCACATGGGCCGAGATGTTCGACTGTACGGTGCCCAAGAAGTCGGCTGCCGCCGAGAACGAGCCGTGCTCGCCGACGGCGACCAGCGCTTGCAGGTATCGAAGCTCCATCTCTTATAGTGATACTACAGATCACTAATACCTGTTTGACTGATTCCTCTCCGAGGCGCAGAATGGTCTCAGACCACAGGGAGCCGGAACCCCCCCCTCTACTTCCTGTTGGTGCGAAGGGACCGGAATCCCCCCTCCGGTCCCTTCGTCGCGTCATGGTTCGGTGTCCCCCGTCGCCGGCTACCGGGCCGGGGTGGTGGGCGGTCGGCCGGTAACGTCTGGGCATGATGGTCCGAGCGAGCAGGAAGAGGGCGTCTGGTGGCGCCCGTGCCGCTCCTACCGGTGCCGATGCCCCGGCCTGACCACCGCCGCCGGAGGTCCGAGGTGGCGACCCGGGCGATCATGGCGGCCAACCTCGTGTCGCGTCGTCTCCGGCTGGGCGGGGGGTCGGTCATCGGTGGGCGGCTGGGCCTGGTCCTCGACCCTGGCCTGCTCGGCGTCCTGGCAGCGGGCCGACAGACGGCGCTGGTGAGCGGCACCAATGGGAAGACGACCACGACCCGGCTGCTGTCAGCCGCCTTGGGCGGTCCCGGACGGGTGGCGACCTCGTCGGCGGGGGCGAACCTTCCTGCAGGGCTGGTAGCAGCGCTGGCTGCCTCGCCAGATGGGGCGCCGGCCGTGCTCGAGGTCGACGAGGGCTATCTGCCCCGAGTGGCCGGAGAAGTCCACCCGCATGTGGTGCTCCTCCTCAACTTGTCGCGTGATCAGCTGGACCGGGTCGGCGAGGTGCGCATGATCGCCCGGCGCTGGCGGTCGGCGCTCGCCTCGACGCCGGCTGTCCTGGTCGCCAACGCCGATGATCCGCTGGTGGTCTTCGCAGCGTCGGGAGGTGCCGAGGTGCGCTGGGTCGGTGTCGGACAGCTCTGGCGCTCCGATGCCGCGGGGTGCCCGGTATGTGGCGGCAGGATCGAATTCGCCGAACCGGGAAGTGGCGGCCAGGGGCCGGATCGGGATGCCGGCGAGCGTCCCGCGTGGGGTTGTCTCTCCTGCGGGTTTGCCCGCCCTCGGCTCGATGCCCGCCTCGACGGTGCGGTGCTGACCGTGCCCAGCGGGCAACACCTCTCCGTCGATCTGGCCCTGCCCGGCCGGTGCAACCTGGCCAATGCCGCCATGGCGGCAGTCGGGGCGGGGGTTCTGGGTGTCGACGAAGCTGACGCCCTCGTCGCCATGGCGGCGGTCGACGAGGTGGAGGGTCGCTTCGCCACGGTAGCGCTCGGACCACTGAAGGTCCGGCTCCTGCTGGCCAAGAACCCTGCCGGGTGGGCCGAGCTCCTCGACCTGCTCCACGGGGGGACGGAGCCGATCGTCGTCGGGATCAATGCCCAGGTCGCCGACGGCCGCGACCCGTCGTGGCTGTGGGACGTCGATTTCGAGCGCCTCCGCGGCCGGCTCGTCGTGGCCGCCGGCGAGCGGTGCCGTGACTTGGCTGTCCGCCTCCGCTACGCCGGTGTCGACCACCGGACCGTGCCGGAGCAGTGGGCTGCGCTGCAGCAGACGGGCTCCTCGGCAGTCGAGTACATCGGGAATTACACGGCGTTCCAGGAGCTACGCCGGCGGCTTGCCGCCGGGGCGTACCGCCCGGGCGCGACAGCAGGCGGAGCCGGCGCTCCGGTCGTCATCGGCGAGCCGGTTCCGGTTCCGTCGCCACCGGACACCATGCCTGCAGATCGCACCGACTGGGCGCGTGGCCCGGGCTGGGCGCTCGAACATCGTGCCGAGCATCGCCCGCATGCCCATCGCCCGTATGCGCGTAGCGGACCGTCGGTGCTCCGAGTGGTGGTCGTCCATCCTGACCTGCTCGGCACCTATGGCGACGGCGGCAATGGACGGATCCTGGCGGCCCGGGCCACCTGGCGGGACCAGCCAGCCGAGCTCGTCCTCGCCCACACCGACGACGTCCTGCCTGAGTCCGGCGACATCTACTGCCTCGGAGGCGGAGAAGACGGCCCCCAGGTCGAGGCGGCGGCCCTCCTGGGTAACGGTGGCCTGCGCCGTGCTGTGGAGCGGGGTGCTGTGGTTCTCGCCGTGTGCGCTGGCTTCCAGGTTGCCGGCATGTCTTTCCCCGATGCCGACGGCTCACCCCGCCAGGGCCTCGGCCTCCTCGACGTGACGACGGTCAAGGGGCCCGGTCGGCGCGCCGTCGGCGAGTCTGCGGCGGTCCCGGCATCCCCCCTGCAGGAGATGACCAGCGGGCGTCTCGGCATGTTGACCGGCTTCGAGAACCACGCTGGTGCCACCCGTCTCGGCCCCACAGCGCAGCCGCTCGGGCGGGTGATGGCCGGCGTAGGCAACGGAGACGGCAGTGGGTCCGAGGGGGCATGGGCCGGGCGAGTGGTGGGCACATACCTCCACGGGCCCGTGCTGGCCCGGAACCCGGCGTTCGCCGATCTGCTCCTCGGCATGGCGACCGGAAGCTTGCCTCCGCTGCTGCCCGATGCGGAGGAGCATGCCTTACGGGCGGAGCGGCTGCGCAGCCGCCCCGCCAAGGCGAGCGACCTCTGGCTCCGCGCCAGACGGCCGGGCTGAGCCTGTCCCACCGGTCAGATTGGAGCGGTCCGCTCGTAATGCCATGGGCTACCGGTCATCGCCAGGCGGTGCCGTCCACCAGCTCGCTGGGTATCGCCGTCGGCATATCCGGCATCCCCGTGCCACAAGGCCAGCACGTTCCCCCCGTCGGACACGATGCGGGTGGCGAACCGCTCCGGCTGGGCGGCCATGGTGGCAGTGATCGCGGTGTCGACATCGGGCATCTGGCGCAGTTGCCACAGCGTCACCCAGGTCGGTGGCGCGAGCTCGATGATGCCACCGGCCTGGCGGTCCAGGGCATCGGCAGGCCGTAACCAGGTGTGCTCGTGGATCTCCCCGCCGTCGACCACTACGGCGACGTCCGGCGCACGGGCCACGAAGAACCACGTGGAGAACCGGCGCGGTGCCTCCGGCGGGGGTGACCAGTGCGACAAGGTGGTGAGCTCGGCGGCACGTAGGACCAGACCGGTCTCCTCGGCCACCTCGCGGACCGCGGCACGCCGGGCTGTGGTCAGCTCTCCCTCCTGCTCGCCGACGGCCTGGTCGGCAACGTCGACGCGGCCGCCGGGAAACACCCACATGCCCCCGAAGGCGATCGCCGAATTGCGCCGGAGCATCAGCACCTCGGGACCATGCTGGCGGTCGCGCAGCAGCACCACGGTCGCCGCCGGCACGGCCGGCGCGCCAGGCCCAGTCAGCTCCATCTGGGGAACCGCCGTACCGTCGGCTGCCGGCTGGGGCCCGTCGCGCGAAGGATGCCTGTGCTCATGTCCAGACTGTAGGGGCCGGATCTGCAGGGCGCATCCCAGGATCGACGTGGCAGTCGGTAGGGTTGGAGCGTGTTGCGACCAGGGATCTGGCTGACGCGTCGGGCCATCGTGCTGCACCTCGTCGTGCTCGTATTATTTCCTGCGTTCTGTGGCCTGGCCTGGTGGCAGGTGGGCCGGGCACTGTCCGGGAATTCCCTCAGCTGGGCGTACGCCTTCGAATGGCCGATCTTCGCCGGGTACCTCCTCTTCCTCTGGTGGAAGCTGGTCCACGATCCGGCTGCCGGCCGCACCATCGCCGGCCCCAGCAGCATCGGCGACGCAGAGGGTGTTCGTTCCGGCCGGGTAGCCGAGCGCATCGCGGCAGAGCAAGACGACGAGCTGGCTGCCTACAACGAGTATCTCGCTGCGCTCAGCTCCAGCGGTCAGCGTAAGACGTGGTGACGCCCGAGGCCCGCTCGGGCCGGGGCCTGGGCGGGCCGTCCGGAGGGCGGCCAGATGCAGCGTTGGAACCCGCTGTCGCGCGAGCGCTTCGGCGGTACCGGGCGATGGCGACGGTCGTCGGCATCGGCCTGCTGGTGCTGGTGCTGGTGGGTGTGCCCCTGCAGTACGGGGCGGGCGTGAAGACGGTGGTGGCGGTGGTAGGTCCGCTGCACGGGGCGCTTTACATCGTCTACCTGGCCGCCGGGTACGACCTGGCCCGGCGCAGCCGGCTCACGCTCTTGCAGATGGCTGCCGT
>JAJYAB010000003.1 GCA_021779775.1 Actinomycetes bacterium | reverse complement strand
GTACGGGGTGGCGATCGACACCTGCAGCGAGTGCGGGTTGATCTCCTTCGCGTACCTGATGGTCTGTTGGATCGTCTCGGCCGTCTCGCCCGGCAGGCCCACGATGAAGGTGCCGTGGATCGTGATGCCGAGGTCGCGGCAGTCCTTGGTGAATTCCCGCGCCCGGTCCACCTTCACGCCCTTCTTGATGTTCTTCAAGATGTCGTCGTTGCCCGACTCGTAGCCGACGAGCAGCAGCCGCAGGCCGTTGTCGCGCAGGACCTTCAGCGTGTCGTAGGGGACGTTCGCCTTGGCGTTGCAGGACCAGGTGAGCCCGAGGCGGCTCATGCCCCGGGCGATCTCCTCGGCCCGGCCTCGGTCGTCGGTGAACGTGTCGTCGTCGAAGAACACCTCTTTCACCTGCGGCCAGTACCGGCGGATGTTCTCCATCTCCCCCAGTACGTGCTCCACGCTGCGGACCCGGTAGCGGTGGCCGCCGACGGTCTGCGGCCATAGGCAGAAGGTGCACTGCGAACGGCATCCCCGGCCTGTGTACAACGACACGTACGGGTGCTTCAGATAGCCGATGAAGTAGTCCTCGATGCGAAGGTCGCGCCGGTAGACGTCGGTCACGTACGGCAGGCGGTCCATCTCCTCGAGGATCGCCCGGTCGGTGTTATGGGCGATCGTGCCGTCGTCCCGGCGGTAGCTGAGCCCGTCGATGTCGCCGAGCGGCCGGCCCTCGGCCACCTCGAGCATCGTGAAGTCGAACTCCTCACGGCCGACGAAGTCCAGTGCAGGGGCGCCGAGCAGCGACCCTTCGGGGTCGATCGCCACCTTCGCTCCGACCATGCCGATCGACAGGGAAGGGTTTGCCTGCTTGAACGCCTCGGCCACGCGGGCGTCGGCAGCGAACGACGGCACGCTGGTGTGCATGACCACCAGGTCGTGCTCCGAGGCGAGGGGCAGGACGTCCTCCAGGGTGAGGCCGGCGGCCGGGGCGTCGACCAGCCGGCTGCCCGGGACGAGCGCTGCCGGCTGCGCCAGCCACGTCGGGTACCAGAACGAGCGGATCTCGCGCTTCGCCTGGTAGCGCGAGCCGGCGCCTCCGTCGAACCCCTCGTACGACGGTGGGTGCAGGAAAAGGGTGCGTAACATGGGCTTGGCCTCCTCAGTTCGGCGCCCGGGCGGGATGCCCGCCGAGCTCAGGCGGACAATGCTGTCTGAACCGTAACGTCTATCTGAACCGTAACGCTTCTCGCGGCATGCTGTCGCGGTGGCCGCCGGTCGCCGGTGCGCTGATGGCGGCGAGCGCCTGCGCGAACGCCTCGTCCCATTCGGCGGGGTTGCGCAAGCGTGCCGGTGCCGGCCGCTCGACCCTCTCGAGGAGCGCCACCACGCTCGCTGCGACGCGCTCGGGGTCACACACCTCGGCGTCACCCAGCTCGAGCTCGTGCTGCACGTTGTCCCGACCGTGACCGGGGACCACGTCGAGCAGGACCAGCGGCCGGCCCACCACACGGGCCTCGCTGCAGGTCGTGGCGCCAGGGGTGGTGACCACGACGTCGGCAGCCGCCATCAGCAGGGGGATCTCGTCGGTGTGCCCGAACGCCTGTACGGTCGGCTCGCGCCTGGCCACCTCGCGTAGTGACCTGGCGAGCTTGGCGTTATGCCCCGCCACCGCCAGCACCTGCACGCCGTGCCCGGCGAGCGAGGCGGCGGCACCGGCCAGGGGGCCGAGACCCCACCCGCCGCCCATCACCAACGCGCACGGCGAGCCCGGCGGGATACCGAGGCGCTCCCGGGCCGTGCCCTGAGCCGGCACGGCGTAGAACGGTGCTCTCACGGGCGGTGGCACCACGCCGATCGGGGCACGCGGCACGTAGCGCCGGACGGCGGCGGCGGCCGCCTGGGAGGTGACGAGGAAGAGGTCGATGCCCTCCCGCACCCAGAGGCGGTGCGGCGTGACGTCGGTGCAGAGCACCACCGCCCGGGGCTGCTGACCGCCTGGCTCGCTGCGCAGCTTGGCGACGGCCGAGGCGGCAGTGGGGAAGACGCTGACGACGAGGTCCACCGGGCGGCGCTCGAGCTCGCCGCGTAGTGCCGGCAGCAGCCGGCTCGTGGCGCTGCGGTCGAGAGCGGCAGCCAGCCTGCTGCCGGGGCGCAGGTGGGCAAAGTGGAGGCCGTCGTAGAGCGTCGGGACCGCCATGATCCGACCGAAGGTCCAGTCGCCGGCGCGCCCGGCCAGCGGTCCGAGCAGCCGCATGCCGTCGAGCACCTCCACCTCCCACCCGAGCCGGGCGAGGCTTGCCGTGACCACCGCTCCGACCATCTGGTGGCCCATCCCGAGGTTGCCGGTGAGGACGAGTGCGCGTCTTGGCACGGCGGTCTCCTTCGGGTGCTGGCTCGGTTCGGGTGCTGGCTCGGTTCGGGTGCTGGCTCGGTTCGGGTGCTGGCTCGGTTCGGGTGCTACCGCCGCCGCAGGCGCTTGTCGGCCAGCGCAGACGGGGCCCACCCCGCATCGGCGGCGTTGAGGTTGGTTCCCGGAGGGACGATCTCGTCGATCCGGTCGAGGACGTCGTCGCCGAGGGTGCGCTCTGCTGCCGGCAGCTGGGACTCGAGCTGCTCCATGGTGCGGGGCCCGATGATGGGGCACGTGACGTCGGGGTGGGCCAGCACGAAGGCAAGCGCCAGCTCGACCATGCTCGCCCCGATGTCGCCGGCGAGGCGCTGGAGCTCCGTGACTACCTCGAGCTTTCGCTGGTTCCCCGGCAGCGAGAGGTCGTAGCGGTCCGGCATCATTGCCGATCGCCGGCTGGTGTTGTCCCTGCCGTCGCCGAAAGCACCTGACAGCCAGCCCCCCGCCAGCGGGCTCCAGCTGAGGACGCCCATCGCGTACTGCCGGCAGACGGGGAGCACGTCGGCCTCGATGCCGCGCGCCAGCAGCGAGTAGGGGGGCTGCTCGGTCACGAACCGCTCGCGCACTCGCCGCTCGGCGACCCACTGGGCCTCCACGATCTGGTGCGCGGGGAAGGTGGAGCTGCCGAAGTAGCGGATCTTCCCCGCCCGGACGAGGTCGGTCAGGGCGCCCAACGTCTCGTCGACGTCGGTGTCGGGTGCCGGGCGGTGGATCTGGTAGAGGTCGATGTAGTCCGTGCCGAGGCGCCGCAGGCTGTGCTCGCATTCGGCGATGATCCACCGCCGAGAGTTCCCGCGGGTGTTGGGGTCGGATCCCATCGGCCCGTGGACCTTGGTGGCGAGCACGATGTGCTGGCGGTCGAGGCCGGCCAAGGCCTTGCCGACGATGGTCTCCGACTCGCCGGCCGAGTAGACGTCTGCCGTGTCCACGAAGTTTATGCCGGCGTCGACCGCTCGGCGGATGATCCGGACGGCGTCGTCGTGGTCGGCGTTCCCCCACGCGCCGAACATCATCGCCCCCAGGCAGAGCGGGCTGACCTTGACTCCGGTCCGTCCCAGCGTTCGGTAGTCCATGCGCCCGAACCTACCCGGATGCGCCGGCGAGGATGCTGGTACGTCCGAAGGAGGATGCTGGTACGTCCGAAGACCGAGGCTGCGGCGGCGACATCACGACTCGTCGAAAGGGATGCCGGCACCGACCTCCTCCGAGGCGGCGGCGCCGACCCCGGCGAGGCCGAAGCCGACCTCCTCACCGAGGGACTCCTCCTCGGTGTGGTGGTACTTGCCACCGCGGAACCAGGAGGCGGCGGCGGCGATCAGGGACATGACCGCGGCGAAGTCCAGGGCCAGGTGCAGCCCGTTGCGGAACGGCGTGGAGAACAGCCGGGGGAAGAAGGACCGGCCGGTCACGACGGCCTGGTGGTGGGCGGACAGGGCGTGGATGGCGGCCGGGGACACCAGCTGTTGGATGGGGTTGAAGCCGAGGAAGGCGGCGAACAGGCTGCCGATCGGCGGGAGGTGGGAGACCTGGCGAGCGGTCGCCGGCGAGAGCCCGTTGGCCACCAGCCCGCTGTAGATGTGCGCCGGGAGGGACGAGGCGATCCCCAGGACCAGCACGGTGAAGAACACCCCGATGGAGAGGACGGACGCGGAGTTCTGGAAGGTGTTCAGCATCCCCGCACCCGCCCCGCGCTGGTCGGGGGGCAGGCTGTTCATGACGCCGGCCTGGTTCGGGGCAAAGAACATGCCCGTCCCGATGGCGAAGACCAGGATCAGCAGCGCGAACCACGGGTAGGAGAAGTTCATCGGGAGCAGCTCGAGGAGCAAGAAGCTGGCGGTGGCGATGAGCAGGCCGCCGGTGGCGAACGGCCGGGCCCCGAAGCGGTCCGACAGGAACCCCGATATCGGCCCTGTGACGAGGAACCCGACGGTCAGGGGGATCATGGCGATCCCCGCCCACAGCGGGGTCCGGCTGAAGTCGTAGCCGTGCTGGGGCAGCCAGATCCCCTGCAGCCAGATGATGAGCATGAACTGCAGCCCACCGCGGCCCATCGCCCCGAGGAGCGCGGCGGCGTTCCCGGCGGCGAAGGCCCGGATCCTGAACAGGTCCAGGTGGAACATGGGTGCGGCGACCCGGGTCTCGACCCACACGAACAGGACCAGGACCGCCAGGCCGGCGAAGATGCACGTCAGGACGAACGGGCTGGTCCAGCCCATGGTGTGGCCACCGTAGGGGTTCAGGGCGTAGACGATCCCGGTCAGCACGCCGATGAGGCCGATGGCGAAGGTGGCGTTCCCGGCCCAGTCGATCCGGGCCGGCGTCCGGACCCCGTTGTCCCGGAGCTTCAGGTAGGCCCACACGGTCCCGAACAGCCCGATCGGCACCGACACCAGGAACACGAGGCGCCAGTTGGTCGGAGCGAGCAGCCCGCCGAGGATCAGACCGAGGAACGAGCCTCCGACAGCGGCCACCCCGTTGATCCCCAGGGCTTTGCCCCGCTCGTCGGGCGGGAAGGCGTCGGTCAGGATGGCGCTGGAGTTGGCGAACAGGAACGCCCCGCCGACACCTTGGAAGACACGGCCGAAGATGATCCACAGGGCGCCGCCCGCCCCGTTCATCGGGGTGAGGAAGAGCGCCAGGGAGAAGAAGGTGAACACGGCGAAGCCCAGGTTGTACATGCGCACCCGGCCGTACATGTCGCCGACCCTGCCGAAGCTGACCACCAGCACCGCGGTCACCAGCAGGAAGCCCATGAGGATCCACAGGAAGTACGACGAGTTGCTCGGCGCCAGGGGGTTGAGCTTGATGCCGCGGAAGAGGTCGGGGAGCGAGATCAGCAGGATCGACTGGTTGATCGCCACCATGAGGATGCCCAGCGTGGTGTTGGACAGCGCCACCCACTTGTAGTTCGGGCCCCGGTCGTCTACGGGGGGAGGAGCCAGCGTGGAGGTCATTTCCGAGAGGGTAACGTAATCTCACGTCAACGTCAACGTCAATATCGACGTCGTGGCGCGAACGATCGACGTGATGGCACGGGTCAGCAGGTCTCGAACGGGCCCGCTTCCCCCAGTGCCCGGAGCTCCTCGCGCCCCGTGACCGCAGTCACGACCAGATCGACACACGTCGCCAGGGGCACCGTCGTGGCATCGATGACGAGGTGGTAGTAGCGGTGGTCGGCTACGTCGGTGTGGTAGAGGCGCTGGACGTAGCGTCGCCGGGCGGCGTCGGTCTGGTGGAGGTGGCGCCGGGCCGATCGCTCGTCGATGCCCCCCATGTCCATGGCCTGGGCGATGCGCCGTTCGACGGGTCCGTCGAGCCGGACGTGCAGCGCCCCGGGATGGTCGCGCAGCACGATCGCCGCACCGCGCCCGAGGATCACCGCACCCTTGGCCGCCGCCCGCTTCAGGACCGCCCCGACCTGCTCTTTGTACGAGGCCTGGTCGTGGTACCAGCCCATGTCGGGTTGGGGAAGGCCCACCCACTCCGCCCCGGCTGGAGCGAAGAGCGACACCCAGTGGCTGAGGCCCTCACCGATGTCTTCCTCGACGGCACACACGTCTTCCACCCGCTCGGCGAGCTCGGCCGCCACCCACGCCGGGATGGCCCGGTCGACGAAGCCGACACCCAGACGCTCGGCTAGCCGCTGCCCGGCGAAGGTGCCGCCGGTGCCGTAGGCGGCGGAGATCGTGACCACCGGCGGTGTTGGTCCCATCCGTCCTCGGAAAGTCCATTGACTGCTCTATATAGAGAGTACTATGTTTTCTGCTCGTGAGCCAACAGCGGCCGGCGGTGGCCGGATGCGATCGTGAGGTTGCGGGCGCCCTGTACTCGTTGGCGGCCCTGGTGGTGCGGGGCATGCCACGCGACATGAGCCTTACCGCCGTTGCGACGCTGCACACCCTGGAGCGCCACGGCCCGCAGCGCCTCACCCGCGTGGCATCGCTCGAGGGAGTCACCCAGCCGTCGATGACGGCGCTGGTGACCCGTCTCGAGCGCGACGGCTTCGTTGAGCGCCGGCCGGACCACAGCGACCGGCGGGTGGTGCTGGTGGCGCTCACCGGAGCCGGCGAGGCGTACGTGCGTCACCGCCGCCAGCTGGGAGTAGATCGGCTCGCCGGCCTGATGGGTGAGCTCCCCGGCGAGCAGGCGGTGGCGCTGCGGGCCGCGCTGGCGGCCATCGCCGGCCTGTGCCACCTGGACCAAGACGCCGCAGCGATCGACGACGCGGCGCCTGCGCCATTGCCCGAGGCAAGCTGCCGGTGACCGCCGTCCACGGCGCAGCCCCCAGCCCATTCCGCCAGCCCAAAGCGGTGTGGGCGGTGGCCTTCGCCTGCGTGGTGTCGTTCATGGGGATCGGTCTGGTCGACCCGATCCTGCCGGCGTTGTCCAAGCAGCTGAAGGCGAGCCCGAGCAGCGTGGAGCTGCTCTTCACCAGCTACCTGGTGATCACCGCGGTGGCGATGCTGGCGACCGGCTGGGTCTCCAGCCGGATCGGCGCCAAGCGTACCCTGGTCGCCGGTCTGGTCCTCATCGTGGCCTTCAGCGCCCTGGCCGGCTCGTCCGACACCATCAACGGCATCATCGGGTTCCGGGCCGGCTGGGGGGTGGGCAACGCCCTGTTCATCGCCACCTCCCTGGCGGTGATCGTCGGGTCGGCGAGCGGCGGCTTCGCCGGGGCGATCATCCTCTACGAGACCGCCCTCGGCATCGGCATCGGCCTCGGCCCGCTCCTCGGCGGCGAGCTCGGGGGCATCTCGTGGCGCGGCCCGTTCTTCGGCGTCACCGCCCTCATGGCCGTGTCGCTCGTCGCCACCATCGTCCTCGTCGAGCACACCCCCCCGGCACCGAGGAAGACGTCGATCATCGAGCCCCTCGCCGCCCTGCGCCACCGGGGCCTGGCCATCATGAGCCTGACCGCCCTCTGCTACAACTGGGGCTTCTTCACCCTGCTGGCGTACACCCCGTTCCCGATGCACCTGGCCATCCACCAGCTCGGCTACACCTTCACCGGCTGGGGGGTGCTCGTCGCGATCTTCGCCGTCTTCGTCGCCCCCCGGCTGCAGCGCCGCTTCGGCACCGCTCCCACCCTCTACGTGAACCTGGCGCTCCTGGCTGCCGACCTGGTCGTCATCGCCGCGTTCACCTCGTCGCGCACCACCCTCGTCGTCGCCGTCATCGTCTCCGGGGCGTTCGTCGGGCTGAACAACACGCTCACCACCCAAGCCGTCATGCTGGTGTCACCCGTCGAGCGCCCTATCGCCTCGGCGGCCTACGGGTTCGTCCGCTTCATTGGCGGAGGTCTCGCCCCGTACGTCGCCGCCAAGCTCGCCGCCCGCTTCAACGTCCACGTCCCGTTCTATCTCGGGGCCGCCACCGTCGCCCTCGGCATCGTCGTGCTCGCCACGGGGCACTCCCTGCTCAGCGCTGCCGAGCACCCGGTCGAAGCGCAGACGCCGCCAGCCGGAGACGAACCGGCTGCGCCCCCCGGTCCCCGCCCGCTGGTCGTCGCCGTGGACGGGACCGACAGCGCTGCCGCCGTCTGCACGGCCGCCGCCGAGCTGGCCGCCATGCTCCGCTGCCCCGTCGAGGTCCTCCACGTGGTCGAGACCGACCTGACCATGGAGGAGGCAGCGGTCTCCGAGTCCATGACTGACGCAACGGCAGCCCTCGCATGGCGAGTCGACCAGCTCCTGGCTGCCGGGGCAACGGCGACCGGTCACCTCCTCGAAGTGGTGGGCGACCACGGCGACGTCGGCCGGCGCATCGCCGACCTGGCCGAGCAGCACCACGCCCGCATGATCGTCGTCGGGGCCCCCCGCCACGGCGGCATCGCCCGGCTGCTCGACGCCAGCGCCACGGCCCAGCTGGCACGCCACGCCCCCTGCGACCTCCACATCGTCAACTCGGCGCCCGCCGCCCGCTGACCGCTCCTCCGGCGCTCAGGTAGCCGAGGGGAGGCTGATGGGCGAGGGTTGTAGCCTGGCGAAGGACATCACCCGCGGCACGAGCGAAGGGACCGAGCGTGGACGTAGTGGATCTCGGTGGGCTGGCCGTCTCGGCCCAGGGCCTGGGCTGCATGGGCATGAGCGAGTGGTACGGCCCGGCGGACTGGGACCAGTCGGTCGCCACGATCCGCCGCGCCTTGGAGCTGGGGGTGACGTTCCTCGACACCGCCAACGCCTACGGCGACGGGCATAACGAGGTGCTGGTGGGCCGGGCGGTCCACGACCGGCGCGAGGAGGTGCAGCTCGCCACGAAGTTCGGGATCGACCGGAGCGGTGGTGACGACAAGCGGGTCCTGCGCGGTGAGCGGGGCTACGTCAAGCGTGCCTGCGAGTCGTCGCTTCTGCGCCTGGGGGTGGACACGATCGACCTGTACTACCTGCATCGCCCGCCACAGGACGCCGAGATCGAGGAGACGGTCGGGGCGATGGCCGAGCTCGTCGCGCAGGGCAAGGTGCGCCACCTCGGGCTGAGCGAGGTCGACGAGGGCCTGCTGCGCCGGGCGCACGCGGTGCACCCGATCAGCGCGGTGCAGAGCGAGTACTCGCTGTGGACGCGCGACCCTGAGCCGCTGGCGCCGGCGATGGCGGAGCTGGGTGTCGGCCTGGTGCCGTACTCGCCGCTCGGCCGCGGCTTCCTGACCGGCACGGTGGACCGTGCTTCGCTCGGCCCGAAGGACTTCCGCGGCAACAGCCCGCGCTTCTCGGGCGAGGCCGGCCGAGCCAACGAGGCGATCGCCGACACGGTGCGGCGCGTGGCCGCCCGGCTCGGCGCGCAGCCTGCGCAGGTGGCCCTGGCCTGGGTGAGCGCACAGGGCCCCCGGCTCGGGATCCCGGTCGTCCCCATCCCCGGGACCAAGAGGGTCCGGTGGTTGGAGCAGAACGTCGGCGCGGTGGACCTCGCCCTCGACGCGGAGGCGCTTGCCGAGCTGGACCCGATCGGCGACCAGGTCGTCGGTGCGCGCTACTGAGCAGCTTCTGAGCTAACGCCCGCTACCGGGCAGAGGGGAGGCGCACGGACATGCGCTGGGAGATCGAGGACACGCCGAGCCAGCAGGCATTTCGCCAGGAGATGCGGGACTGGCTGGCCGGGGTGCTGCCGGAGGGATGGCCCGAGGCGGTCGAGGCCGGTGACGACGCTGCACTCGAGCGCGTCAAGTCGGGGTCAGGGTTTAATCCTTTCGCTTGGCAGGCCACCATCGGCGCCAGCCCGTATGCCGCGCCGCTGTGGCCGAAGGAGTACGGGGGGCTCTCGGGTGAGGTGTGGATGCAGCAGGCTGCCCGCTCCGAGCTGGTGCGCTACCGCCTCCCCACGGTGTCCATCAACATCCTCGGCGTGGGCTTGGCGGGCCCGACCCTGATCGAGCACGGCACCGACCGGCAGAAGGAGCGCTACCTGCGCAAGATCCTCACGGGGGAGGAGATCTGGTGCCAGCTCTTCAGCGAGCCGGGCTCGGGATCCGACCTGGCGTCGCTGGCCACCCGGGCGGTGCGCGACGGCGACCAGTGGGTGGTGAACGGCCAGAAGGTGTGGACGACGATCGCGCAGTTCGCCAGCTTCGGCATGCTGCTGGCGCGCACCGACCCCGGTGTGGCGAAGCACGAGGGCCTCACCTACTTCATCATCGACATGAAGTCGCCCGGCGTCGAGGTCCGTCCGCTGCGCCAGATGACCGGCTCTTCGGAGTTCAACGAGGTCTTCTTCACCGACGTGCACATCCCCGACGACCAACGCGTCGGCGCGACAGGCGACGGGTGGCGATGCGCGCGCACCACGCTCATGAACGAGCGCGTCACCCTCGCCGGCGTCTCCCTCGACCCGGTCTCTTTCACCGGGGGGACGCGGCGCGACCCGTGGCAGTCGTTCCTCGACCAGGTGCCCGACCGCCACGACCCGCTGGTCCGCCAGCGGGTGGCCCAGCTCTACATCGAGAACGAGGTGAAGGAGATCACCGCGTTCCGGGCCAGCTCGGCCCGGCTCCGCGGCCAGGCCCCCGGCCCCGAAGGATCGGTAAATAAGGTCTTCAACGCCGAGCTCAACCAGCGCCGGTCGGCTTTCGTCGTCGACGCCAACGGCATGTCGGCGACGGCCTGGCTCCCCGGCGACCAGGCCGCCGCGGGGCGGGTCCAGACCTTCCTGCGGGCCCGGGCGAACACGATCGAGGGCGGCACGTCGGAGGTCCTGCGCAACCAGATGGCCGAGCGCATCCTGGGCCTGCCGCGCGACGTCGACGTCGACCGGGGCGTGGCATGGGCCGAGGTCAAGCGCAACTGAGCGGTCAAGCGCAACTGAGCGGCCCGGTGCCCGGCCGCCTGCCGCACGGCTCCGTCACCCGGTGCGTCTCGCCCAGACGGCGAACAGCGGATCTCCACGGTGGTCGGGCGGTGTCCGCCGCTGCGTGCGGGGCTCGTCCCAGCAGCCCGTCGACCGGAAGTAGCCCGCCACGATCTGGCACCGCTGCTCGTCGTCGGCGTAGAGCCAGCCGTGGACGGCCTTCGTCGGGAACAGCCGGTTCGAGAACGTGCAGACGAAGAGCCCGCCCGGCCGCAGCACCCGGGCAACGTCGGCGAACACTTCCAGGGGGCGTACGAGGTAGTCGACCGAGACGCAGCAGACGACTGCGTCGAAGGAGCGGTCCGCGAACGTTGTCGCCGGTTCGTCGTTCAAGTCCTGGACGACCGTGGCCGACGCCATCGGGTTGGCCGCCAGCTCGGCGGCGTTCATGCCGAGCACCGTCAACCGCTGCGGAGGCCGGCGGAAGTGCGACACCCACGACCCCATCAGGTCGAGCACCTCGCCGTGGATGGCGAGCTCGTCGTAGAGCTCGCCGACGCATGCGATCGCGTGGTCGTCGATGTGGGTGACGAGGCGGGGTGCCGCGTAGAAGGAGCGATCCGCCGTGTCGTCGTCCCGGTCGAAGAAGCCCCGGGGGAAGCTCGCAGGTGGCATCAGGCCCCCGACCCTAATTCCGACCCTAATTCTGGAGGGCGGGGTGCCGCCGGCCGGCCCTCATCGCCGGCCGGCCAGCCCCCGTACGTAGCCGGCCTGGCCGGCATGCTGCAGGCCGTCGGCTATCACGCTGACGAGGCGCACGCCCAACGTCACCGGCGGGTCCCAGGACCGGTCGACGATGCGGCCCAGATCGCCGTCGCGCAGCGTGGCGACGAACCGGAGGGTCTCCTCGTGGACCGCATCGTGGTAGCCGGTGAGCAAGCCGCTCGAAGCGACCCGCACGCTGCCCACCTCGTCGCTCCCCTGGCCGTAGCCCGTCTCGGACGCCGCGAACGGCAGGGCGAACCGGTCTGCCCAGCCGGTCGACGTCCACACCTGGTCCGTCCCGGCGACCGCGGCGACGTGGTCGTCCTGGATACGGCTCAGGTGCCACACCAGCCAGCCGATCGAGTTGGCGCCCGGATCGGGCCGGAACGCCAGCTCCTCGGCCGTGAGGCCGCCGGCTGCGTCATGCACCGCGTCGTGGATCCTGGAGAACGCGTCGGCAAGCACCTCGGCAACCGTCACCGGCCCACCTCCTCCTGGTCGGGCACTGCTGATCGTACGTCCTTCCTCGGGCGCTGCAGCGCGGTGCTCTGGCATCGTCCGCCATGAGGGGCCTGTGGCGTCCGTGCGAACGACCCTGAACGTCGACGACGACGTCCTCGACGCGGTGAGGGCATTGGCCCGGGCCGAACGCCGGTGATCATCCAGGAAATGGTCGATGCTGCATTCGAGGAGGCGTGACGGTCCTGCTCGACGTGTCTTGCGTCGAGCAGCCATTCCCGGGGCGGAGCAATGTTCACGCGCAGGAAACACCCGGCAGCGCATGATCGTGGGTGATGGTCGAACACGTTCGCCAGCTCCCTGGCGACCAACCTGCGGGCACCGGTCTCGCCTGCCAGCCCGGCGACGAGCCCGGTGCCGCGCTCCGCTGCTTCTGGCACCCTGTGGCCTGGTCGTCCGACGTCGGCAGCGACCCGGTGCGCTCCTGGCTGCTCGGGGAGCGCGTGGTGCTGTGGCGCGGCTCGGTCGGGGTCGTGGCAGCCGCCGACCAGTGCCCGCACCGCGGCACGGCGTTATCGCTGGGCACGGTGGACTGCCACGGCGCGATCGTGTGCCCGTACCACGGCTGGTCCTTCGACGAGACGGGATCCTGCACCGTGATACCCCAGTCACCCCCCGGCCGCCCCGTGCCCGCCCGGGCCCGAGTCCCGGTCCACCGTTGCCGGGAGCGCTACGGCCTGGTCTGGGTCTGCTTGGGGGAGCCGGCCAGCCCGATACCCGATTTCCCCGAGTGGGACGACGGCGGCTACCGCCATGTCGCCTGCGACCGGTACACCTGGCGGACCAGCCCCGAGCGTATGATCGAGAACTTCACGGACTTCGGTCATCTCGGTTACCTGCACGACGGTCTGCTCGGCACCCGTGACGACCTGACCGTGCCGGCACACCGGGTGGAACGGCAAGGGTGGAGCCTCCGCTACGGGCTGCGCATGACCGTGCCCAACGCCAACGATGCGTTCGAGGTGACGGACCTGGCCGGCGACCGGGGATGGCAGCGCAACGACTACGTCCTGACGCTTCCCTACACGATCCACCTGGCGAGCACCTACGAGGACCGTGGCACGCACCGCACGCTGTTCTTCGCCGTCCAGCCGCACGGGGACGGCACCTGCAGCGGGTACTGCTACCAGTCGCGCGACTTCGATCTGGGGGGTGCCGACGCGCCCTACGCCGAGTTCCAGGCGCTGCTCGCCGAGCAGGACCGGCCGGTCGTCGAGAGCCAGCTTCCCGCCGAGGCCCCCCTGGCACCGACCGGGGAGCTGCACATGCCGTTCGACAAGGTGGCCGTCACGTACCGCCGGGCGCTCGCCGACCTGCTGGCGGCAGGCTGCTCCTCGGTTCCCGGTGAGGGGAGCGTTCCCGGTGAGGGGAGCGTTCCCGGTGAGGGGAGCGTTCCCAGTGAGGCGAGCGTGCCGTGCTGGTGAGCGGCATCTCCGGCCTGGCCGACCAGTGGTATGCCGTAGCCCGCAGCGACGACCTGGCGGGCGGCGGTCCTCTGCCGATCCGGCTCCTCGGCAGCCCCTACGTCCTGTGGGCCCCCGCCGGCGGCGGTCCCGTGCTCACCCAGCCGTACTGCCCGCACCGGGGCGCCGAGCTGGCCGCCGGGTGCGTGCGTGACGAACGGCTGGTGTGCTGCTATCACGGGTGGGAGTTCCTGCCGTCGGGCGCCTGCACCAGGATCCCCCAGCTCGACAGCGGTGTGCCCCTGCCGCGTAAGGCGATCCTGACGACCTACCCGGCGGTCGTCGCCTACGGCCTGGTGTGGGTCTGCGTCGGTACGCCGGCTACCGCGGGGCCACCCCGGTTCGCCGAAGCTGAAGAGCCCGGCTGGCGGGTGCAGGTGGACTTCTTAGAGCTGTGGGCGGCCAGCGCGCTGCGCATTCTCGACAACAACCTCGACCAGTCCCATCCCGCCTTCGTGCACCAGGGCACCTTCGGCGACCCGGCTCGTCCTCATGTCCCCCCCTACACCCTGCAGCGGACGGCTGGCGGCTTTCGCGCCGACATCCCCCAGGAGGTGACGGGCGTCGGGCCGCAGATGGGAGTGGCCGACGTGTCGACCCGGTTCCGCCGTACCCAGGAGGTCGAGCTGCTCGACCCGGTGCACACCCGGATCCGGCTGCGCTACCAGGGCACGGCACCCGATTATGCCTTCTACGGGTCGGCCACCCCCATCGACGACGACCACGCCCTCTACGTGCGGGTGTCGGCCCTGGCAGGCAGCGAGGCCGAGCAGCCCTACGCCATGTTCTGGGAGCACTCGCGCCAGATCACCCGTGAAGACCAGGTGGTCTTGGAGCGGACCAACCCGGACTTCCCGCTCGACCTCACCGAGGAGGTGCACCTGCGCTGCGACAAGACCACCATCGAGCTGCGGCGGACCCTGGTCGGGTTGGTCTCGGGCTCCGCCGGCCTGCGGGCCGCCGGCGGGTCAGACCATGGCACCCTGCGGGTCGCCGGCGGGTGAGGTGGGAGCCCGGCTCATGCACCGGGCGGCCGGTCGCCGGTGAGCACGGCGAGGTCGCTGGCGTCGAGGTCTGCCGGTTGGCCACGCTCGATCAGCGCGGCGAACCCGTCGTCGGGGGTCATGGTGGTAATGGCGTACAGCCGCTCCTGCCCGTCGTTCACGATCCGGTGCACCGAGCGGGGCGCCAGGACCAGCAGCTGACCGGCACGGACGGCACGCACGTGCCCGTCGCAGTGGGCGGTGCCGCTCCCGTGGAGGAAGAAGAAGGTCTCCACCGACCGTTGGTGGCTGTTGGGCGGCTGGGCGCCACCGGGGTCCCAGACCTCCAGCACCACGCTGGCGCCGTACCCGTGGTCCGGATGGTGCAGCACGGCCAGCCGGACGGAGTCGCCCGGGCTGATGTGGAACGCCCGGAGCCCACCGGGGCCGTGGAGCTGCGGTGGCGGCACGGCACCGGCGTCATGGTGGTCCCGGACCGACCCGGCGTCTGCGCTCACGGGCCGCCCGCCCCGGCAGCGGCCCTGAGCACCGCCGCCCCGGTCGCCACGAAGCCGAAGCACCGGGCCACGTTGTACCGCGTTGCCTCGGTGCAGAAGGCGGGGGACGTCGTGGCGCAGCAGTCGTCCAGCAGCACCACGTCGTAGCCGAGGCAGGCGGCGTCGGCCAGCGTGGCGAACACGCACTGGTCGACGTTGACCCCGGCGAAGAGCACCGTCGTGACGTCGAGGTTGCGCAGGATGCTGTCGAGCGCTGTGTCGGTGAACCCGCTCATCCGGAACTTGTCCACCACGATGTCCCCGTCGGCGATCTTCAGGTCGTCGACCACTGCCGCCGACCAGCTCCCCTGCTGCAGCACCGCCGAGCCGGTGCCGGGCAGCGGGTCACCGATGCCGATGCCGTCGCCGCTGGGGTCGTAGACGTGCAGGACGCCGGGCGGCAGGTTGGCCCGGTCGGGGCGGTTCCCCCAGTTGCACCAGATCACCGGCATCTCTTCGCGCCGCAGCATCGGCAACAGCTGCTTCAGCGGCCCGATAGGCGCGCGTGCCGGCGTAACGTCCACGCCGATGCTGTCGAGCCAGCCCCCCGCGGCGCAGAAGTCGTTCTGCATGTCCACCACGATGCAGGCGGTCCGGGAACGGTCGAGCTCCACCGGCCGGGGACGGGCGTCGACGAGGAGCGGCCGGTGCGCCAAGCGGTGGCGGACCAGGCTGACGCCGTCGGGACGGGAGTCCCAGTGGTTCCGGGCGGTGCCGATACGGGCCATGCGTCCTCAGACGGCGGTCGCCGCCCGGCGGCCGGCCCGGCGCTCCTCGGCGTAGGGGCCGGACACGACCGGCGGGTAGTTGGGCAGGCCCGAGCGCGGCCGGCAGGTGGGCACGCACTCTACGACCGACTCCCAGTCCGGCATCTGGAAGTACGGGATCGAGATCCTGCCCCGCCCTGCGAGCTGCCGGGGTGGGTTCACCACACGGTGCAAGGTGGCGACCCAGCGGTCGTTGGTGAGCCGGTTCATCAGGTCCCCCAGGTTGACCACGAAGGTCCCGGGGCGGAAGGGGACGGGGAGCCAGCCCTTCTGGGGGTGCCGGACCTGCAGCCCGCCGGGGGCGTCGTCCTGGTGGAGGATGGTGAGCAGCGAGAAGTCGATATGCGGCGACGAGCGGACCTGCCCGGGGGCCGGAGGCACCGGCTGCGGCGGGTACCAGTTGGCCGCCAGGTTCGACAGGTGCCGGCCCACGAACGGCTCGAACCACGTGGCCGGCAAGCCGAGCGCCAGAGCGAACAGCTCGTCGATCCGGCTGGCCAGGATGGCCATGTGGTCGTAGTACCGGCGCCACACGTGCCGGAACGGCACCGGGCGTGCCGGCCACAGGTTCGGGGCCAGGCGGTTCGCCACGTCCACCGGGTAGCCGACGTCCATCGCCTCGTGCGGACCGTCGAACCGGTTGGCATGGAACATCTCGCGCAGGTCGGGGTGCCCGCTCGGGCTGTCGGGACCGGTACCGCGCTCGATCCCGGCGAAGCCGCAGAAGCGGTCCCACCCCGACGGGGTGGTCTGTCGCTTCTCCTCGTCGGCAAGCGCGAAGAACGCCTCGGTGACCTGGTAGGCGTCGTTGATGGCGCCGGCCGGCACGCCGTGGCCCGCGACGACCAGGAAACCGATCTCCTCGGCAGTGGCCCGGATCTGGTCCACGACCACCCTGCGATCTGCTGCCGACCCTTCGGTCGACGCCTGCAGGTCCACGACAGCGATGGTGGTGTCGTCGGAGGTGCCGGGATGGCGCACGACCTCCGGGCTGCGGGCGTGCAGGCCATCCCAGGTGCCGGCCTCGATCTGCTGGTAGATCCGGCGGATCTCCACCGTGGCCCGGTCGACTCGGATGTGGACGTTGGCGTCGAGCGCCTCGGAATAGGGCACCGTGACGGCCTCCAGCAGGCGCTGGTCCTCCCAGGTGACCTGGCGGTCGAACGCCACCACGTCGGCGGCGGGGGCCACCTCCTCGGTGTCGTTGCGCACGGCCCACTGCACCATCCGCAGCCGCCGGTCGTCGACGGGGGCGACGGCCGTCACGATCTGGTGCACCGCACCGCCGGGGTAGGCCGATCGCAGCACTCGGACGAACGGCGCGTGCAGGTCAGTGCGGCTGGAGCGCATCGTCGCTGCTCCCACCTCGCCGGTGACCGCTCGGGCGATGTCGGGATTGGCCACCGACAGGTCGCTGGACGCCACCAGGCCACCGTCGGTGCGCTGCACCTCCGGGGTGTCCACGTCGGGCCGTGCGGTGTCGCCGAACGTGGCCCGGTGCACGAACACGGTGTGCGCCGGGTCGAAGCTGTTCTCCATCAACCGGGCGGCCGGCACCCGCCACTCCTCGTCGAGCTCGGGGATCCGTCGCCATGACGCGGCGGGGTCGCCTGGTACGCCGGGGATCGCGCGGACCGGCTCGCCGAGGCACACCCACACGCAGCCGGCCCGCTCCTCGGCCCGGTACGTCTGCAGGCAGAACCGCTCCGGGAACCGGATGATGGCCGGCGTCTGCGGCACCAGCACCGCCCGGCCGTCGGGGCCGTACCGCCACCCGTGGTACGGGCAGACCAGCGTGCCGTCCTGGGTCCATCCGGCCGACAGCGGGGCGTCGCGGTGGGGGCACCGGTCGGCGGCGGCGCGGGGCCTGCCGTCGCCGTCCGCCCACAGGACGAGGCGCTCGCCGAGGAGGGTCCGAGCCACGGGGCCGCCGGCGAGGCTCTCCACGAGCGCCAGGGGATACCAGAACCTTCGCCAGATCGCTGCACCGAGGAGGTCCATGTGCCCAGCGTGCCGTGCAGGTGTTGCCGGCGCGTTTCGACAGGATGACACGGGGGAGAACTCGGCGGGCGCGGCCTCGGGCCCGACGGGGCCGCCCGGCGCCGGGCGGTTGTTCATCGGGCGGAAACACCCGTGCTGGTACGGTCCTCGCGTGGTGGCTCGTTTCGTGGACATGACCGGTCCGGACGTGGCCCGCTCGGGCTCCGGGATGGTGGCGGTGCAGCCGGTCGGCGCCATCGAGCACCACGGCCCGCACCTGCCGCTGGTGACCGAGGCCCTCGTCGCCGCGGCGGTGGCCACCGCCGCCGCCGGCTCCCGGCCGGACCTCCCCCTGCGGGTGCTGCCGGTGTTGTCCTACGCCTTGTCGAGCGAGCACGTGTGGGCACCGGGAACGATCTCGCTCGGGCCGGCCACGCTGCTCGCCGTGCTCGACGACCTGGGCGCCTCGTTGGCCCGGGCCGGCATCGAGCGGCTGCTGTTCGTCAACGGCCACGGCGGGAACAGTGCCCTTCTCCGGGTGGCCTGCCGCGAGATCCGGGTGCGCCACGGCCTGCTCACGTTCCTGGCCCACCCCCACGTCCCGGTCGACCAGGGCGGCCCGGCCGGCACCCCGGGGGAAGAGGGCTTTGCCGTGCACGGCAGTGCCGGGGAGACCTCCATGGTGCTGCACCTGCGTCCCGACCTGGTCCACATGGAGCTGGCCCAGCGGTCGATCCCCGCCTGGCTGACCCGGTACGAGCGCATCGGGTTCGGCGGTGAGGTGAGCTTCGGGTGGACGTCGCAGGACGTCATGCCCAGCGGCGTCATCGGCGACCCCACGCTGGCCTCGGCCGGCACGGGGAAGGCGCTCTTCGAGCACAGCGTGGAGCGGCTCGGTGCCGCCATGGCCGAGGTCGCGACGTTCGCCTTCCCCGACCGGTGAGCTGCTGCAGCCCGCGGTGACGGCGGGCCCGGATGCCGGCTACCAGCCCGGTGGTACCGAGAACCCGCCCAGGATCTGCTCCACCTGGGCGGCTACGGCCAGCGTCGCCCGGTCCGAGAACGGGCGACCCACCACTT
>JAJYAB010000207.1 GCA_021779775.1 Actinomycetes bacterium | reverse complement strand
CAGGCATCCAGTGGGTAGCGGCGCTCGTCGGCATCGGCCGTCTGCTGAGCGTCCACCGCTTCGGTCAGGCGTGCTTGCAGCTGATCGACGGTCCACCAGAGCGCAGCCCACTCGGCGGTATCACTACCGGGAGATCCCGACGTCGTTTCCCCAGGGGCTTCCCCTCGACCAACCGGCACGCCGGTCGCTAGTGCCTCACCGGGCTCTTCGGCTCCGGGCTCTTCGGCTCCAGGTGCTCCCGCTCCAGGTGCTCCCGACGTGCGCATCGCCAGGCGACGCTAGCCCTCCTGGTGCCTGCGGCGGACCCGGACGGAGCAACCTGCTCGCCGAGCTTCGGCCGTGGTCTGGCGGTCGCCACCTGGTGCATGCCTACCATCGGGGCGTGCGCCGGCCCGACCGCCTCCTCATGGGACCAGGACCTTCCCCCGTTGCCTCCGAGGTGACGGCTGCGTTGGCACGTCCCATGCTCGGCCACCTCGACCCCGAGTTCCTGGATCTCCTCGACGAGACCTGCGACCGCCTGCGAGCCGTGTTCCGCACAGGCAACCGGCTCACGTTGCCCGTGAGCGGCACGGGATCGGCCGGCATGGAGGCAGCGTTCGTGAACGTGGTGTCCCCCGGCGACGTGGTGGTCGTCGGTGTGAACGGACTGTTCGGCGAGCGGATGGCCGAGGTGGCGCGCCGCCTCGGCGCCGATGTCGTGACGGTGGAGGCACCGTGGGGGGAGTCGCTCGACCCACAGCGCCTGGTCGAGGCCCACCCGGCGCCCGCAGTTATCGCCGTGGTGCACGCCGAGACGTCGACTGGGGTGCGCAACGACGTCGCCCCGATCGGCGCGGCCAAAGGTGGTGCGCTGCTGGTGGTCGACTGCGTCACCTCGCTGGGGGGCATCGAGGTCGACGCCGACGGCTGGGGCATCGACGTGGCCTACAGCGCCACCCAGAAGTGCCTCGGGGTTCCGCCCGGGCTGGCTCCGTTCACCATGTCCCCGCAGGCGCGTCAGCACCGCCCGGCCCGGCCTACGTCGTGGTACCTCGATCTCGACCTGATCGCCCGCTACGTCGATCCGGCCGCTGCCAGCGGCAAGCCGGCCTCGGCACGTGTGTACCACCACACGGCGCCCGTGGCGATGATTGCCGCGCTTCACGCCGGGCTGGGCCTGCTGCTCGACGAAGGGCTCGACGCCGTATGGGAGCGCCACCAGCGCAGCGGCCGGGCGCTGCAGGACGGGCTCGAGGCGCTGGGTCTGGAGCTGGTCGCGCCGCCGGCATACCGCTTGCCGCAGCTGACCACGGTCCGGGTTCCTCCAGGCGCCGACGACGCCGTGGTGCGCCGAGCGCTGCTGGATCGCTACGGCATCGAGATCGGCGCCGGGGCGGGACCGTGGGCGGGTGCCGTGTGGCGGATCGGATGCATGGGGCCGGGGGCGTCGCCGGCAAGCGTGGCGCTGCTGTTGGCGGCGCTCGGGGAGGTTCTGGGACGGTGATCGGACGGGTGGCGCGATCGGCACCACTCGAGCTGCGTGGCCGCCGGGTGCGGCTGCGGACGCTCGGCGAAGACGACTATGGGGGGTGGATCGCCGTCCGCCGACGGTGCCGCGACTGGCTCGTGCCGTGGGAGCCTCGCCCGGCCGGCGCTGCAGCCGCTCCTGAGGACCGGGCCAGCTTCGTCGCGCGGTGTGGGGCACGTGAGCGCGAGCGCCACCTGGGAGCAGGTTTCGGGTTCGGCATCTTCGTCGACGGATGGCTCGCTGGTGAGATCACCCTGTCGTCCATCCAGCGCGGACCCTTCCAGAACGGGTTCGTCGGCTACTGGGTGGACCGCGACCGGGCCGGTACCGGACTCGCTCCCGAGTCGGTCGTGGTGGTCCTGCAGTTCGCTTTCGACGAGCTCCGGCTGCACCGGGTGGAGATCGCCATCGTTCCCCGCAACCGTTCGAGCCGCCGGGTGGTGGAGAAGCTCGGGATCCGCGACGAGGGGATCGCCCTGCGGTTCCTGGAGATCGATGGGCGGTGGGAGGACCACGTCCGGTACGCGATCACCGCCGAGGAGTGGGCCGAGCGCAACGACGAGCTGGTCGGTGCCTGGCTGGTCGAGCGGTAGGGCGACGGGCTGCTGGGGCTTCGACGACGTCAGCCCCAGGCCTGGGGCCAGCTCCGGGCGGGTCAGGGGCGCCCGGCACCCACCAGGCCTGCGTACGAGAGCGGGTCGAATTCGACGACGGTGCCGGTGTGTGCCGCCTGGATGACGGTGCCCACGCCGTACGGCCCCGAACCGACGTCCATCACCACGTGGTCGATGCCCGACCCGTCGAGGTCGTAGAAGAGGAGGTCTCCTGGGCGGACTTGGGCGAGGGGGACGTGGGTCGACTCGGCGTACTGCAGCGCCGCCGAGTGGTCCAGGTTCACCCCGGCGGCCGACCATGCCAGCATCGTCAGGCCTGAGCAGTCGAGCCCGGCACGGCTCGCTCCGCCCCACAGGTAGGGGACGCCCTGGTACGACTCCGCAGCGTTGAGCGCCACGGCTCCCGCTCCCGAAGGCGAGACGGGGATGCCGGTGCCGACGGTGCCGGTCGTCTCGCCTGCGGCCCCCGCCGCCTGGTTGGCGGCGCTGGCAGCGTTGGCAGCGGAAGGGCTGCCGGCGTCGACGGTTGCCGCGACCTGCGCCGCTCCGGCGGCCTGCTGGACGGCCTGCTGGAGGGTCTGCTGGAGGGTCTGCTGCCCGGCGGTTGTCTTTGCCGCGGCGGCAGCGGCGGCGTCCTGGGCGGCCTGCGCTGCCTGGGCGGCTTGCTGGGCGGCCTGCTGGGCGACCAGTACCGCCAGGTTCCCCTGCACCTGGGCCAATGTTGCCTGCGAGGCCAGCATCACCTGCTGGGCCTGTTGCCGAGCCTGGATGACAGCGTCGGCCTTGGCCTGGGCGGCCTCCTCCTGGCGCTCCAGGTCGTCGCGGGTGGCCGTCAGATGCTGTTGGCTGGTCCTCAGCCCGGCCAACGCGTGCGACACGTTGCCGATGGCGGTGTCCTGGTACACCTGACCGGCCAGGCTGGCGTCCAGTGAGCTGCTCAACAGGTCCACGGTCCAGGTGGCCGACGTGCCGTCCATGTACGCGTTGAGGGCTGCGAAATGGAGCTCGTCGTGTGCAAGGCTGGCTTGCTGTGTGGCGGCCGCCAACCGGACGGCGGTGGCGGTCGCCTGGGCGTGCAAGTCGGCCAAGGCCACGTTCGCCTGGTCGTACTGCTCGGCCAACGTGTCGAGCTGGCGTTGCTGGTCGGCGATCGTCGAGGCGAGCGATGCTGCCTGTGCCGCCTCGGCGCTGGCAGCGCCCGTTGCCGGCCCACTGGCGGCTGGCATGGGTGCGGCTCCTGCTGCCGGTGCGGCCAGAGCGATGCCGGGTGCCGCCAGAGCGATGCCGGGTGCCGCCAGAGCGATGCCGGGTGCCGCCAGAGCGATGGCAGCCCAGGCGATGACGCGCTGGCGTGGGGGTCGCTGCGGTCTGGAGCCTGGCGAAGCCCGGCGGTCCCCCTGCTGGCTTGCCTGCAGGGCACGTCCCGAGCGCGTACCCTCATCTGCCACATCAGCAACAGTAGTTGACATGCACCTCTCCAGAGCGGGTCGTCACCCTGTCGGCAGAACGGTGGCTGTTCTTGACCGCGGTCCTGGCCCCGCCATACGGTCCGCCCTGCGGGGGCGTAGCCCAATCGGCAGAGGCAAGGCGCTTAAACCGCCCACAGTGAGGGTTCGATTCCCTCCGCCCCCACTGAACGGAAGTTGAGGTCGGTTATTCGAACCCGTCACGCGACCGCGGCAGTAGGCTGGAAACCGTGAGTTCTGCACTTCCCGCCCGTTCCGAAGCGGATCTGAGCACTGGTGAGCGCCAGGCTCTCCAGGACGCTCATCGGGAGCTCCGAGCGGCTGTCGAGGCGTACGAGGCCTTCCTGGGCAAGGAACTGCGGCCTGGTACACCGGTGACCGTCGTCAGGGCAGAGGATCTTCAGATCGCTCAGGAGCGGGTGGAGAACGCAGAGCGAGGGCTGTGGGATCTACGGGAGCGCCTTCTCGGCTGGGCACGCCCCCCGTGGGCGCCCCCGGCGACGCTGGTTAGCGACTGGATCCTCGAAGAGGATCCCGGTTACGACGACCAGTCCGAGCGCCACCGATAACCATTGCTTCGCGGCGAGATCTATCTCGGTCCCTTTCTCTACTCGGATCTGGCGGGATCGAAGCGACGGCCAGTCTGCGTAGTGTCTGCGCCTGCCTACAACGCCGGACCAGACGTCATCGTGGCCATGATCAGCAGCGGGGCTCGACTTACCTCCCCGCGACTCGGCGATGTGGTGCTGCGGGACTGGCAGCGAGCGGGCCTCCTGAGGCCCTCAGTCATCCGCGTCGGTCATCTCCAGGTGATCGAGCAGCGGCTCGTCTGGGATGTAATGCCCATGCCCCGGTAGGGATGTAGGCGCGCAGGACGAGGTGCCGGTCGAGTAAAGCTTCAAGTTGCCGCTGGGTGAGGGAGAGCTACGCCGCCGTTTGGGTGAGATCGACGTG
>JAJYAB010000206.1 GCA_021779775.1 Actinomycetes bacterium | reverse complement strand
ACCCGGGTCTCCGCGTAGATGGTGTCGCCGTGGAAGGTCGGCGAGCGGTGGAGGAGCGACTCCACCTCCAGGTTGGCAATGGCCGCCCCGCTCACGTCGGGCACGCTCATGCCCAGGACGAGGGAGTACACGAGGTTGCCGACGACGACGTTCTTGCCGTGGACCGTCTCCTGCTGGGCGAACCACGCGTTGGTGTGCAGCGGGTGATGGTTCATGGTGATCATGCAGAACAGGTGGTCGTCGGCCTCGGTGATGGTCTTGCCCGGCCAGTGCCGGTAGACGTCCCCGGGGACAAAGTCCTCCAGGTACCGGCCGAAGGGACGGTCGTAGGTGGTCATGACCGGAGCCTAAATCCTGGCGCCTCGGTCGAGGGCGACGGCGGCGTGCAGGGCGATGCCGGCAGCCATGGCGGGCTCGTCGATCACCATCCGGTTGGAGTGGTTCGGGGCTGGGTGCTCCACGCCATCGGGTGCCATCCCGAGGAACGCCATGGACCCTGGGACCCGTTGCAGCACGAACGACCAGTCTTCGCCGCCCATGACCGGGCTCGGCATCCGCACCACCCGGTCCGGGCCGAAGAGCTGTACAGCCAGGCCCAGCACGTGGTCGGCGGCACCGGCGTCGTTGACGGTGACGGGGTAGCCCGGCTGGGTGGGGACGACCTCGGCCGTGCAGAGGTGAGCGGCGGCGACGTTGCCGGCCACCCGACGGAGACCTTCGAGAGCCAGGGAACGGCTCGGGTCGGACACGGCCCGCACCGTGCCCTCGAGGATGGCCACCTCGGGCACCACGTTCGAGGTCGTGCCGGAATGGATGCTGGCCACGGTGACGACGGCCGGGTCGAACGCCGGGACTCGGCGCGTCACCATCGCCTGCAGCGCGGTGACGATCTCGCAGGCCACCGGGATCGGGTCGACGGAGTCGTGGGGCATCGAGGCGTGGCCGCCTTTGCCGGTGACCACGATCCGGAACGCATCTGCTGACGCCAGGATGGCGCCGGCGCGCGTCGCCACCATCCCGGAGGGCACGATCGGCGTGACGTGGATGGCGAAGGCGCGATCCACCGGTCCGTGCCGGTCCAGCAGGCCCTCGTCGAGCATGATGGAGGCGCCGGCATGCCCCTCCTCGCCGGGCTGGAACATGAACACCACCCGCCCGTCGAGCGTCGCCCGGCGGGCCGCCAGCAACCGGGCCGCCCCGACCAGCATGGCTACGTGCGCATCATGGCCGCAGGCGTGCATCGCACCGTCGACCCGGGAGGCGAACGGCAGGCCCGTGTCTTCTGGCATCGCCAGCGCGTCCATGTCTGCCCGGAGCAACGTGGTGGGGCCTCGGTGGTCACCATCGAGGACGGCGATCACCGAGCTGATGGACGCCCCGGTCTCCAGCGTCAGGGGCAGGCCGTCGAGCGCCTCGATGACGGCCTGCTGCGTGCGGGGGAGCTCCAGGCCAAGCTCCGGGTGCTCGTGCAACCGCCGGCGGAGCTGGGTTGCCGGCTCGAGCAGTGCCGATGCCTCCGCACGCAGCTCCTGTATCAGGCCCGGTACCACCGACTTCCCCGTGCCGGCATCGTCATGCTTCGAGCACCGGCCGGGTGGTGAAGCCGAGCGCCCAGTCTTCGCGGGCGTCGCCGTCGATGGTCAGCCGCCAGGTGAAGCGGTTCCCCGACGGCAACGGCAACGGCCCGAGGTTGACGGCCAGCGCCACGTCGATCGGCGTCCCCTCGGGCACCGTGTCCGGCCGGGCAACGTGGAACTCCCCCCGGACCTCGACCGGGTGGGTGCCGTCAGGTGTCTGCACCATGACCGGCTGCCCATCGGCATCTTCGAGGTAGAGCTCCCAATGGTGGCCACTTCCGGCCTCGTGCCACCCGACGTCCACCTTCATGGCGACGGCCGACGGCATCGGGTCGGGCCCGGTCAACGACCAGCCGCCACCCAGGATGTACAGCTTTCCGTCGGCCACTTGGGCCGAGTCGCAGAGCATCATGGTCACCTTCACCCGGGTGACCCTACCGCCCCGGTAGCGTCACCTCCGTGCCCGACATGCTGCGCGACGACGTCTACCGGAGACCGCTCGCCACTGCGCTCGAACGATTGGGGATCGGCCCCGGCTGGCGCTGCGCCGACATCGGGGCGGGCGGGGGCGACGTCACCGTCGCCCTGGCAGAGATCGTCGGGCGCGAAGGACGGGTCTACGCGGTGGACAGCGACCCGCTGGCCCGCGACGAGGCAGCCAGCGCCGGCGCGGCGTTCAGCCAGGTGGTGGCCATCACCCAGGCTGGCGAGGACCTGCGGCTTCCCGAAGCCGTCGACCTGGCCTTCTGCCGCTTCCTGCTGCTGCACGTGGAGGACCCGGCGGTCGTCGTCGAGCGGATGCGCCACGCCGTGCGGCCCGGCGGGTGGGTGGTTGCCCAGGAGCCGATCACGTCCGCCGGGCGGATCGCCGGCATGACCCTCTCCATGCCCGGGGCGCGCCATCCCGACGTGGGAGCCGTGCTGCCGGCGATTGCTGTCCACGCCGGTTTGGAGGTGGTGGACGCCTGGGCAGAGGCCCCGGCAGGTGCCGGGCCCGGCCCGGTGGCGGAGTACCTGCGGTCGTTGACCGGTGTCGACCCCGGCGACGACCCGGTGGTCCTGCCTCCGCTGGTCACGGTCATCGCCCGGGTTCCGAACGGCTGCTGAACGGCCGCTGAGCGGCTCCGGAGCCACTCCCGAGCGCGATGCCGGCCGCCGGTACCCTACGGGGATGAACGCGTTCCCACCTGCTGACCTGCCCGCCGCCGGAGATGCCGTCCGGCTCGCTTCCGGTGTGGTGTGGGCTGCCGCTGCCCACCTGGCGGCCGGCTCCCTCGACGACCAGCAGGTCGTGGCCTACGACCTGGCGCACGCCGCAGCCGCCGTGCGCACCGCCGAGGCCGTGGTGCGCTACGGGGCGCTGGGAGCAGACGAGGCTCGCCTGGCGTGTGCCTTCGTCGCCGACGCGATTGCCGAGCTGGCTGCCCGGACCATCGGCCGCGAGACGGCATGGGCAGTGACGCCGCGGTGGATGGAGCCGGCGGCCGGCTTCGTCGCCGCCTACCGCGATCCGGCGTTCCTGGCGGATCTGTGCGGCACCGAAGGCGATCGTCACCTCGACCCCGACTTCGAGCTGGTGCGTGACACGTTCCACCGGTTCGCCGCAGAGCAGCTCCGGCCTCGGGCCGAGCACATCCACCGCCAGAACACCGACATCCCGGAAGAGGTGATCGCCGGGCTGGCCGACATGGGCGCGCTGGGCCTGTCGATCCCCGAAGAGTACGGCGGCTTCGCCTCGGGCGGCCCCAGCGACTACTTGGGCATGGTGGTGGCCACCGAGGAGCTGTCGTGGGGCTCGCTCGGAGCAGGGGGCTCACTGATCACCCGGCCGGAGATCTTGAGCCGGGCGCTGGTCGCCGGCGGCACCGAGGAGCAGAAGTCCTACTGGCTTCCCCAGCTGGCCTCCGGCCAGGTGATGAACGCGGTGGCGGTCACCGAGCCGGACTTCGGCTCGGACGTGGCCAACATCGTCACCTCGGCCGCCCGGGCCACCGGCGGCTGGCTGGTCAACGGGGTGAAGACCTGGTGCACGTTCGCTGCCCGGGCCGATGTGCTCATGCTGCTGGCCCGCACCGACCCCGACCGCACCAAGGCCCACCGCGGGTTGACCCTGTTCGTCGTGCCGAAGGCGCGCGGTGACGGCCACGGGTTCGTCCTCACCCAGGATCCGGCCGATCGGCCGGGCGTACCGGGAACCGGGCGGATGGAGGGGCGCCCCATCGACACCCTCGGCTACCGGGGGATGCACTCGTACGAGCTGTCGTTCGACGGCTGGTTCGTGGCCGACGCCAACGTCGTCGGTGGTGAGGACGGTGTCGGGCGCGGCTTCTACCTGCAGATGGCCGGGTTCGAGAACGGCCGGCTGCAGACGGCGGCCCGGGCACTGGGCGTCATGCAGGCTGCCTACGAGGCGGCCATGGACTACGCCGGAAACCGCGTGGTCTTCGGCCACCCGATCGGCGACTACCAGCTCACCCGGGCCAAGCTGCTCTGGATTCCCACGCTCAACATCGGGTTCGACTATGTTCGCCACGACGGCGGCGGCCCCGACTTCAACAAGGGCATCATGACCGCCCCCAGCGTCAACTTCTTCTACGGCGGCGCCGGCATGTGGCAGAACGTCGCCCTGGCCGACGCGATCTTCGAGCCCCTGGCGGCCCGTCGCACGTTGGAAGCCCGCCGACGGGGCATCCAGGCGGCGAAGAACGACGCGTTGCTGAGGACGGCCGAGGCCTACTTCGGGGTCCACAAGGCCCGCGGCAAGTACGCCGGGGCGTTGTATTCGGTGGGGCGTGGCCGCGAGCTGATCGATCGGCCGGCGTACAGCAGGCGTGAATACAACCTCTTGCTCGCCGATTTTCGCGCCCGGCTGGATGCGATCGTCGCCTATGAGACGGGCCTGGGCGCGACGGTGGTGTTGATCCCGCCAGCCTCGAACGACGCGGGCTTCGAGCCCAATCGGTCGTATCTGA
>JAJYAB010000205.1 GCA_021779775.1 Actinomycetes bacterium | reverse complement strand
TCGACGGCCTCGCGGAAAGGACCGTAGAGGGCGGACGCGTACTTCGCCGCGTAGGCCAGCACGGCAACCTGCTGGTGGCCCGCTGCGTCGAGAGCTGCCCGGATGGCACCCACCTGCCCATCCATCATGCCGCTCGGGGCGACCACATGGGCGCCCGCATCTGCCTGGACCACCGCCACCTGGCCGTAGCGCTCGAGGGTGGCGTCGTTGTCGACGCTGCCGTCATCGGCCAGCACGCCGCAGTGCCCGTGGTCGGTGTACTCGTCGAGGCAGGTGTCGGCCATCAGGACCAGGTCGTCGCCGAGCGCCGAGCGGAGCTCGCGCAGGGCTACCGGCACGATGCCCTGAGGGTCCGAAGCCCCAACCCCCGACGGGTCCCTGGCGCCAGGCACACCGAACACCATCAGTGCGGGCAAGCCAAGGCTCGCCAGCCGTTCGGCCTCCCCGACCAGGGAGTCGACCGTGTGCTGGTCGTGGCCGGGCAGCGACGCGATGGGCAGCGGCGAGTCGATGCCTTCGCGAACGAAAAGCGGTGCCACGAGATCGTCGACGCGCAACGTCGTCTCCGCCACCAGGCGGCGCATCGCCGGCGTCCGGCGCAGCCGGCGCATCCGCCGCCCGGGGAATGCCGGTCGGGGCAACGATCTGGAGCCATCCACGACCGCCCAGCCTATGTCGCAGGTCGACGGTCCCGGGCCGCACGGTGGGCGACCAGGGCCTCCACGATCCCGCCGGCGCTGTGCTCCTCGGCCACCACGTCGACCGTCAGCCCGCAGCGACGGGCAGCGGTGGAGGTCAGCGGCCCGATGCAGGCGACCGTGGGGGGCAACGGACGCCCACCGGCAAGACGCAGCAGGCTCCGCACGGCCGATGGTGAGGTGAACGTGACCACGTCGGCGCCGAGCACCGCGTCGACCGCCGCTGCCACGCCGGGCTCGTCGCCGCTGATGGGCACCGTCCGGTACGCGTGGACCTCGGTGACCTCGAACCCCTTGGACCGCAGCCGCGCGCCGAGCACCCGGCGGCCGGCAGCGGCGCGAGGCAGCAGGACACCCCGGCCCCCGTCGCCAACCGGCGGTGGAGCAGGAATGGCGTCAGCCAGCGATTCCGCCGTGGCGGGGCTCGCCACCACGTCGGAAACGAGGTGGTGCCGGGCCAGCGCTGCCGCCGTGGCCTGGCCGACCGCGGCCAGCTTGGTGTCGCCGAGGTCACGGGCGTCACGGAGGAGGCCCATGAACCGGTCGACGGCGTTGGCCGACGCGAACGCCACCCAGGCGAACCGGCGTATGGCGGCAGCGGCTTCAGCCAACGCTGCCCCGCCGTCCGACGGGTCGGCGATGGTCACCACGGACAGGGCCACCACCGACGCCCCAGCAGCCACCAGGGCGCCAGACAGCCCGCCGGCCCGAGAAGGGGGCCGGGTGACGGCCACCCGGAGGCCATCGAGCGGACGCTTCCCGCCACGCAGGTCGAGCCCGGCGACCGCCCCGATCACCACCGTGGCGGGGGCACCCAGCTCCACGGCGTGGAGCTGGGACAAGGTGGTACGGACGCTGCGTTGCATCGGTGTCGTGCCCCACTGCACCACGAGGACCGGCGTGTCGGGTGACCGCCCGCCGTCGAGGATCCTCCGGGCGATGTCGGCTCGATGCTCCATGCCCATCAGCACGACGATCGTGCCCCCGGCCCGGGCCAGCGACGTCCAGTCGACACCGCCGGGAGCGGGCGGGTCACCGACATGGCCGGTGACCACGGTCACCGATGTGGCCAGTCCCCGATGGGTGGCAGGCACCCCGGCACAGGCCGGCACAGCCAACGCCGAGCTCACTCCCGGCACCACCTCCACGGGAACGCCGGCACTGGTCAGCGCCTCGGCCTCCTCGCCGCCACGACCGAAGACGTAGGGGTCGCCACCTTTAAGGCGGACGACGACCGGGTGCCGGCGACCATGCTCTACGAGCATGGCGTTGATGGCGCTCTGCCGCTGCGGGAGCCCGGGGCGCTTGCCGACGTCGACGAGCAGCGCCCCGGCGGGGGCGAGCGCCACCAGCTCCGGCGCCACGAGGCGGTCATACACCACGACGTCGGCCTGGGCGATGAGCTCCGCTCCCCGGACAGTCACCAGGCCAGGATCGCCCGGGCCTCCTCCAACGAGGTAGACGGTCACTGGTCGCCCGGATCCGCCCAGTCACCGAGGCTGCGCCCTCCGCACCGGGCGAGCAGGTGCAGTGCCAGATCCTGGCCGACCCTGACAGGATCGTCGCCAGCGAGGGTCGCCCGGACCAGGACCTGCCCGCTGCGACTGGCCAGCATGCCTTCGACGTGCACGAGTGGTGGGCCGGCCACGGCGCCCGCCGGCAACGAAATCGCCAGGGCCCCGACGGGCAGCGTGCAGCCACCACCGAGCTCGGCCAGGAACGCCCGCTCGGCGGTCACGCACTGGTTTGCCAAAGGGTCGTCGATCATCTGAAGGAGAGCGAGCGCCGTGGCGTCGTCGTGGCGGCACTCCACCGCGATGGCTCCCTGCCCGACCTGGGGAAGAACGATGGCGACGTCGAGACGCTCGGCAATCCGGTCCGCCAGCCCCAACCGGTCGAGCGCACATGCGGCGACGACTCCCGCTCCTACCGCCTCGGCACGCCCCAGCCGGGTCCCCATGTTGCCACGGAGGTCGACGAAACCAACATCCGGGCGCAACCAAGCCAGCTGGGCGCGCCGGCGCGCCGACCCGGTCGCCACGATGGCGCCGGTCGGCAGCTCGGCAAGGCTGCACCCCACCATGGCGTCGCGCTGGTCCGCACGCGCGGGGACCGCACCCAACGTCAGCCCGTCGGGAGTACGTGCCGGCAGATCCTTGGCCGAGTGCACGGCAAGGTCGGCACGGCCGGTGAGGACCGCCGCCTGCACCTCCTTGACGAACACCCCCTGGCCGCCGATGGCGGAGAGCGGCACCTCGAGATGCCGGTCGCCGGTGGCCTCCACCAGCACGAGGGAGACCGGCGGGCCGCCGACCCGGTGCACGTGCTCCGCTACCCGGTGGGCCTGCCACTGGGCAAGGGGCGAGCTGCGGGTAGCGAGGCGTAACGACGGCGACCGTTGGGCACGCGAGGCGCGAGGCATCGGGCTACAGGTCGAACAGCGTGCGGAGCGCCTCGACGAGCCGCTCCCCCCGGGGAGTGCCGGCCGCCTCCTTCAGCGCCATCGTCGGCTGGTGCAGGACCTTGGCCAGCACGTCGCGCGTCACTGCGTCTACGGCCTCCCACTGGCCCGGACCCAGCTCGGGTCGGCGGGCCCGGAGGCGCTCGAGCTCACCGGCCCGGACGTCGTCGAGCCGGCCACGCAACGCCGACACGATGGGGGCAGCACCACGGGCACGGACCTCGGTCCGGTACCGGTCGACCTCCTGCCGCACGATCTCCTGAGCGCCCTCGATCTCGGCCTGGCGCCCGGCCATCGCCAGCTCGGCGTGGGCGCGCAGGTCGTCCATGTCGAGCAGCTCGACCCCGTCGGACGAGCCAACTGCCGGGGCGACGTTCCGGGGCATCCCGAGGTCGACGACCACCAGGCGCGACCCGGTAAGACCGGCACGGCCCAGGGTATCGGCGTCGACGACGGGGGTTGGAGACGCGATCGAGACGAGCAGGGCTTCGGCTCCCTGCAACGCCCGGCGAAGTTCCGACAGGCCATACCCGATGCCTCCCACCCGGCCGGCCAGCTCCTGCGCCCGACGCGCCGTTCGGTTGACCACCGTCACGTCAGCACCACGACCGTCGAGTGCGCTGATGATGCCGTCACCCATCTCCCCTGCGCCAACCACCACGACCCGCCGCTGTGCCAGCGAGCCACCGAGCCGTTGCGTGGCAAGCTCGACCGCCACGTGCGACAACGACGTGGAGCCGCGGGCGATGGCCGTGCTCGTCCGCACCTTGCGGCCGGTCTGGACCGCGCGCCGGAACAATCCGCCCAGCACGGGCCCTGCCACCCGCTCCGCCTCCGCCCGGTCGATGGCCCTGCGGACCTGCCCCAGGACCTCGCTCTCTCCGAGGACCGCAGAGCGCATGCCTGCTGCCACCTCGAACAGGTGGACGGTCACCGCGTCGTCGAACTGCACCATGAGATCGTCGGCCAGGACATCGACCGATGTCCCGACACGGGCAGCCAGGAATTCCTGCAAACCGGTCACCCCTTCGTGGAACCGCTCCACCACGGCGTAGATCTCGGTGCGCAGGCAGGTCGACAAGATGACGACCTCCGACAGGTTGGCGCGCTCGCGCAGGGCCGTGAGGGTCTTGCCGAGGGCCTCCTCGGGAACGGCAGCACGCTCGAGAACATCGAGCGCCGCCTGGTGCTGGTGGAGCCCAACGACGATGACGGACAACGGCCTCGGACGACTCCTCGCTCGGCCGGACGGTACGGTCCCGGGGGACGGTCCCGGGGGACAGACGCTGCCGCTGCGGCGCCCGATCGGCCCAAGACCTCACTACCAGGATGCCGGGACACGCCGCTCTACGCCAGACCGGCTGTCGGCATCTCCACCAGCGCGGGTCTCGG
>JAJYAB010000204.1 GCA_021779775.1 Actinomycetes bacterium | reverse complement strand
GGACCCATCGAGCAATCGTTGGCAACCGCGTCGATCCGGCTGAGCACCTCGGGCCCGTTGCCGATGAGATTGGCATCGCGCAGCGGCTCGGTGATCTTCCCTCCTTCGATCAGGTAGGCCTCGGTGGTACCGAAGACGAAGTCGCCGGTCGCCGTGTTGACCTGCCCACCACCGAGCTTGGCGACATAGACCCCGTCAGGAGCCTGGGCTACCAGCTCCCCAGGATCCTCGGAGCCGTTCAGCAGGAACGTGTTCGTCATCCGGACCATCGGCAGGTGGCGGTAGCTCTGGCGCCGCCCGTTGCCCGACGAACGACGGCCTTCCTTGCGGGCACGCAGGAAGTCCCACAGGTAGCCGGTCAGCACCCCCGCATCGATGAGGACATTACGTTGGGACGGTCGGCCCTCGTCGTCCACAGCGAAACTTCCCCACTCGGGAACGACGGTCCCGTCGTCGACGAGGGTGACCAGCGGGCTGGCCACCTGCTCGCCGATCCGGCCGGCGTACACCGAGGAGTCCTTGGCGACGTGGTCTGCCTCCAAGCCGTGCCCGCAGGCTTCGTGGAACAGAATGCCTCCGCTTCCGGACGCCAGGACCACCGGCACCTGGCCGCTCGGCGCCGGTCGGGCGTGCAGCTTGGTGAGCGCCCGGCGGGCTGCCGTGGCAGCGACGGCGGCGACGTCGATGCGGTCGAACAGCTCGAAGCCGACGGCGAGCGCAGCGGTCTCGAAACCGGTCTGCAATCCGCTGTCCCCGGCGGCGACCACCGATACGGAGAAGCGCGATCGGACCTGGTCGTCACCGGCCAAGAGCCCGTCGCTGTTGGCCACCAGGATCCGGCGACGGCTGTCGCCGTACCCGACCGACACCTGCGACACGGCAGCACCTGCCGTGCGAGCCGCAGCGTCAGCCCGGTTGAGCAGCTCGATCTTACGGGCCTTGGGCACGGCGCCGGGGAGGACGGCCACCTCGTTGGGCCGGGCGGCGCGCGCCGGGCGGAGCTCGACCACCCGCTGGCCCCGGGCTGAGCCGCGCGCCACCGCGGCAGCCGCCTCGGCAGCCGCCACCAGGCTCGCTTCGCTCAGGTCGGCCGTATGCGCGTAACCGGTGGTCTCCCCGACCACCACCCGGACACCGGCCCCTCGGTCACGGCCGGTGGAGAGCTCTTCGACCTTGCCCCCGTCGAGGACCGCCGAGGTACCCAGACGGTCCTCGACGAACACCTCGGCGAAGTCGGCCCCGTTACGCAACGCCACATGCAGGGTGCGCTCCACGGTGTCCTGGTCGACGAGGAGATCTCCGACGGCTGCGGCTTCATCCACACCACCACATCCTCTCTCAGTGGGCTCGCTCCGGCTCGCTGGCCGGAGCATGGATCCGACCGGCGTCCTGGCCCGGCGCGGAGGTCACCACGCATCGTGTTGGCCGGCGGCGCTCCGGTTCCGTATCGTACCGGCCGTGCCGCTTGCTCCTGGTATCGCCGCTCGACGGTCCATGCTGGTAGAAGATGCCGACACGGCGCGGTCCCTGGGCACCGGGACAGTGCCGGTGCTCGCCACGCCCCGGCTGATCGCCCTGTGCGAGGAGGCGACCGTTGCCGCCCTGGCCGGCCACCTGCCGTCCGACCAGACCCATGTCGGCGGGCGCGTGCAATTCGACCACCTGGCGCCGGTCCGCCCCGGATCCGAGGTCATCGCCGAAGTCGTGCTCCAGCGGGTAGAGGGACGGCGCCTGATCTTCACCGTGTCGGCAAGCGACGCGGCAGGACTGGTGGGGGCCGGGCGGCTCACGCGGGTGGTCGTCGACAGCGAGCAGTTCCTCGCCCGGGCCCGCTAGCCGACCGCGTCTCGCTGGACGGCGATCGGCGACGGTCCGAGGACCACGTCGAGGGCGAGGGTGAGGCATCGGCACCCACCACCTGCCTTGACGAATTCGCCGACCGGGCATACGACCACGTCGAACCCCCACCGCTCGAGCTGGGCACCAACGCGCGGCGGGCACGTCGGCATGACCACCGTGGTCCCGACCACCACGGAGTTGGCGCAGAAGACCAGCGCCTCGTGGTCGTCGAGCACGAGGGGCTCGGGCACCAGCGACTCCATCACACGACAGCCGTAGCGGTCCCAGGCCGACGGCGCCACGATGGCTCGCCGGGCGTCGAGCGGGCAGAAGGTCAGGTCGAGGTGGTAAAGGCGCTCGTCGACGAGCTCCACCGACCGGACCGCCACACCGGTGACGGACGACAGCAGCGCATGGCTGGCGGCGTCCGAGCGCCACCGGTAGCCCGAGACCAGCACGCCGCCGAACGGCAAGGCATCGCCCGCCCCTTCGTGGCGCGTGCCTTCGGGCAGCGGGACGACGGTGTACCCCCGTGCTGCGAACCAGGAGATGTCGTGGACCGTCTCGAGGCGACGTTGCGGGTGGGTGAACCGGCTCGGCACGAAGGTGCGCCCGTCGACCAGGCCGGCGTTGGCGGTGAACACCAGGTCTGGGACGCCGGCGACTGGAGGCTGCATCTCCACCGTTGCGCCCGCAGCCTCGAGCGTCTGGCGCAGATGCTCCCACTGCTCTCGGGCGAGCTCGCCGTCGACGGCGACCGCACGGTGCATCCATGGGTTGATCTCGTACAAGACGCCGAAGAAGTTGGGGGGGCACATCAGGAACCGGCGACCCCACGTGAGCGCTGGTAGCTGCTCAGGCACCGAGCTGCCCGGCCAGCTGCCCGAGGAAGAGGCCCACGTCGGTGACGATGCCGAGTGCCTGGTGACTGCCCCGGTCGGCCAGCTTGGTGACCACCGCCTGGTTGATGTCGACGCAGTACGTCTCGACACCGGCGGGCAGCAGGTTGCCGGTGGCGATGGCATGCAAGGTGGACGCCAGCATGAGCGCCACCCCGACCCCCTGCACGTGCCGGCGCATGGCATCGGCCGCTTCGACCACGTCGGTGATCACGTCCGGCAACGGGCCGTCGTCGCGCACCGAGCCGCCGAGCACGACAGGAACGCCGTGACGGACACACTCGTACATGACCCCAGACCGCACCGTGCCGTCGGCCACCGCAGCGGCGATCGAACCGCTCCTGCGGATCTCGTTGATCACCCGGAGATGGTTGGCATGCCCGTGCTCGGTGGGCCGCCCCTCGTCGATGGACACGCCGAGCGATGTCCCAAGCACGTTCGACTCGATGTCGTGGGTGGCGAACCCGTTCCCGGCGAACAGGACGTCGATCCACCCGGCATGCACCAGCCGGGCGACGTCAGGAGCGGCCCCGGTGTGGACCACCGCCGGCCCGCACACGGCAAGCACCCGGGCACCCGACGCCTTGGCCAGGCGGATCCGCCGGGCCACGTCGGCCACGAGCAGCGCCTTGGGCTTCTCCGACGACGCGTCCGACGACATGAACTCGAAGGGGGTCGCCCCCCGGGGTCGCCGTGGCGCGTCGACCCGGACACCGCCGAGCCCGACCACCACGTGGTCGCCGACTACGACCCGGTGCATGGGGACCGCCCGGAACGTGCCGTCGGCATCCGCCACGAGAGCGCAGTCCATCTCCGCGTTGACGACCTCGGACCAGCGGTCTCCCACCAGCACCCGTGTGGGAAGGTTGGTCGTGGAGTAGAAGCCCGCCGGCAGCACGCCATCGTGGTCGCAGGCCACCAGCACGGCCGGCTCGCTGGCCACCCGGTTCACCCCGTGGACCTGCAGCTGCTCCATCAGCCGGGCCAACGTGGCAGGGTCATCTGCCTGCAGCACCAGGCGGGCGCGGCTCTGGTCCGTGCTGGTCCTCCCGACGTCGAATTCCTCCATGCGGTAGTCCGCTCCGGCGTCGACGATCAGGTCGAGCACCTTGGCCAAGGTGAGCGAGTCGACGATGTGCCCCACCAGCTCGACCTCTTCGGTGGCTGGCGGGTGGTCCGGCGGGTGGTCCGGCGGTGCACCTGCTCGTTCGGTCATGGTCGCTCCTCGACGTTTCCGTAGCGATGGCGGCTCCGGGTCACGACCTGCTCGTGCAACCAGTGGCGCAGCTCCACCCGCCCGCAACCGCTGACAGGAGCCAGGTCCACGACAGCCCCGACGTCCGCCGCCATGGCCAGCACGGCATCCTCGGGCGACCCGACCACCCGCACCCGGGTGGCCGGATCCAGTCGACCGGCCGCTGTAGCGGCGTCCTCGACGGTGGCCGGCCGGGTCGCCTGTCGCCCCGAGCTCGGCAGGGCCATGTCGACGGCGAGCGTCAGCTCGACCGGGGTGCCCGCCACGTCGGCAGCCCGGACAGCCCGGTCGACCTGGTCCGGGTCGGCATCGGGCGCCACCCGGAGCATCACCCGTGGCAGCGGTCGGTAGCGGTGCTCGTTCGACTCGCTCACCAGACCAGCAAGATCCTTAGTCACGCCGAAATGGCTGTGCCACCACGAACGGTAGGAGGACTCGGCGACATGGGCGGGCCGGCCCGGCTGGTGGAGAACACGGTCAAGTGGAGCTTCGGCGTCAACACCAAGTCGATCCTGCCGGCGACGGTACAGCGCGCCTGCCGGCTGGCCATGGCGGCGCCG
>JAJYAB010000203.1 GCA_021779775.1 Actinomycetes bacterium | reverse complement strand
GTCCTGCTCCGCGGTGCGCTCGAGCCCATCTGAGGCTGCGCCCTGCAGCAGCGCCAGGGCGCGCTCCGCTGCATCAGCGGCCAGGGCGCGCAGCGAATCGATGTCCACCCCTGCACCCGGGGGCGGGTCTGCGGCGAGGACGGTCGGTCGCCCGGCACGGCGCGGGCACTGCGGTGCAGCAGGCAGTGGGCCCGGCGTGCGGGACCACGCGTCTCTCGCGACGACCCCTTCGTCAGGCATCTGCTCGCTCGCCACCGGCACCGAAGACGCCGACGATCCAGCCGGGTACCGCCGGGCGCGCAATCCCGCCAGGACCTCCTCGCGTCCGCGGCCACGGAGGAGGAGCACGCCGAAGGGATCGGCGTCGAGGACATCGGCAACGAGGTAGCAGACCGCCGCGGCGTGCTTGCAGGGATCGGCCCAGTCCGGGCACGAGCATCGGGGCTGCAGCTCGCCAGCGCCGGGTAGCAGGTCGAGGCCGACGGAGCGGACGTCGTCGGCGACGCCGGCAGGGAGCTCGCCGTCGAGCAGCGCCGCGGTGTGGCCGATCTCGGCGGCGAGCGCGTCCAGCAGCCGGTCCCATTCAGCTCCGTCGAACGGCCGGATCCGCACCCGCACCGTGTACGGGGTGCGCCGCGACCCCTGCACGTCAGCGACGACCTCGCCGGGTGCCAGGGTGAGCCGCCCGACTGCTCCGGAACGGGCGTAGGTACGTCCCCGGGGCAGACGGTTGGGGTCGAGCTGGGCGCGTTGCTCGAGGGAATCCACCCACGCCCTTCCCCACCAGGAAGCGCCGAAGGGATGGCGACCTGCCGCGCGCGGGGCGCTTGGCCCGGGAAGCCGCGGCTTGCGCTCGTACCAGTCTTCGGACCTCCCTGGCGGGTTCATGCCCCGCTCCCCAAGCGCACCAGATCGGCGAGCTCCTCGTTGGTGAGGCGGCCGATCCAGCTTTCGCCCCCGCCGCCGACGACCGCTTCGGCGAGCGACCGCTTGCGCTCGATCAGCGCGGCGATGTGGTCCTCCAGGGTGCCTTCGGCGATGAGCCGGTGCACCTGGACCGGCCGGTCCTGCCCGATCCGGTGCGCACGGTCGGTGGCCTGGTCCTCGACGGCGGGGTTCCACCAGCGGTCGTAGTGCACGACGTGGGTGGCCCGGGTCAGGTTGAGCCCCACGCCGCCGACCTTCAGCGACAGCAGCAGCACCGGCGCCTCACCGGCCTGGAACGCGTCGACCATCTCCGTGCGACGCTTGGCCCCGACCTTGCCGTGGAGGAAGAGCGTCGGAACGCCAAGATGCTCGAGCCGTGCCTCCACCAGGGAGAGGCACTCGACGAACTGGCTGAAGACGAGGACCGACTCGCCCTCGGCCGTGATGACGTCGACCAGCTCCTCGAGCGCCGCGAGCTTGCCGGAGCGACCGGCCAGCGGGCCCGCCTGGTGCAGGTACTGCGCCGGATGGTTGCAGATCTGCTTCAGCACGGTGAGGAGCCGGAGGACGAGGCCCTGGCGGGCGATGCCGTCCTCGTTGGCGATGACGGCGAGCGCCTCGCGCACCTCGGCCTCGTAGAGCGTGGTCTGCTCCTGGGTGAGCGGAACCGGCACGTCGGTGACGGTGCGCGGCGGCAGGTCGGGGGCGACCCCGGGGTCGCTCTTCTTCCGGCGGAGGAGGAACGGACGGATCGTCCGGGCGAGCCGCTCGGTCGTCAGCGGATCGCGGTTGCGCTCGATGGGTGAGGCGACGGTGCGCACGAACCGCTCGAACGGGCCGAGCAGGCCGGGCGTGGTCCAGTCGAGGATCGACCACAGCTCACTCAGGCGGTTCTCCACCGGGGTGCCGGTCAGGGCGAGCCGGGCCGGACCGCCGATCGTGCGCAGCGCCCGGGCGGTGACGGTCTCCGGGTTCTTCGCGTGCTGGGCCTCGTCGGCGACCACCAGGCTGAAGCCAGCGGCCGAGAGCGCTTCGGCGTCCAGGCGGGCGACGCCGTAGCTGGTGACGACGAGCTCGTTCGCTGCGAGCCCGCCGAGGCTGCGATCAGGACCGTGATGGCGGCGGACGACAGTTCCGGGAGCGAAGCGCCTGACCTCGCGCTCCCAGTTGCCGAGCAGCGACGTCGGGCAGATCACGAGCGTCGGCCCCCGGCCTGCCGCGACGCGGTGGAGGTGGAGGGCGATGACCTGGAGCGTCTTGCCGAGGCCCATGTCGTCGGCGAGGCAGCCGCCGAGCCCGGCATCGGTCATCGCGTGCAGCCAGGTGACGCCCCGGGCCTGGTAGGGGCGGAGCTCTACGTCCCCGGCCAGGCCCGGTGGGAGGCCGAGCTGGTCCTCCGGAGCGCCGGTCATCGTTCGGAGACGGTCAGCCAGCTCGGCCAGCGGCCCCTCGGCCACGACGGCGACGGGTTCGCCGTCGAGGTCGACTGTGCCGGCGAGCAGCGTGCCGAGGGCTTCGGCTGCCGTCAGGCGTTGGCGGCGACGCGCCTTCAGGCGCTGGAGCAGGGCGGGGTCTGCTGTGACCCAGCGGCCCCGGAGGCGGACGAGTCCCCGCTTGGCCTCGGCCAGCTGGTCGATCTCCTCCTCGGAGAGCAGCTCGCCGTCCAACGTGGCCTGCCAGCGGAACTCCACGAGGGTGTCCAGGCCGAAGCCGGCTTCCACGACGACACCGGGAGCAGGGGCGATCGAAGCCCGCAGCTCGATGCCGTCGGCCAGGATCTCCGCTGGCCACAGCACCTCCACGCCCGTGCCCTGTAGGAGCGTGGCCCCGTCGGCCAGCAGCTCGGCGAGGAGGTCGTCGTCGAGATCGAGGCCGGTCGGCGCCCGCTCGTGGAGCAGCGGTTCGAGCGGTTCCCATGCACGCGCCCCGCGTCGCAGCGCCCGCAGCAAGTCCGTCTCGGCATCGTCGCCGAACCGGGCGACGACGGTCGCCGGGGAGTGGAAGAGATCGGCGGCATCGACCACCAGGCTCGACTCGGCACGGCTCGTGAGCTGGAGCACGGCACGCGCCGCAGGACGCTCGTCATCGGGCTCCCCGCCACCGGCCTTCGTCCTCCGGGGACGGTCGGGTGCCAGGGTCGGGGCGTCGAGCTCGATGCGCAGCGCCACGTCGGCGCCCGTCTCGCCGGCCAACCCGCCAGCCGCGTCGGTCAGCCAAGGACGCAGCGGCGCAGCAGCGACCGGGGCCGCGACGGCAAAGCTTGCCCGGAGGTCTCCGGGGCGACCGTCCGGTGCCTCGTGCCACATCGCCGTCGCCGTCGCGGCACCGGTGACGACGGCAGCGGCGGCAGTACGCGGGAGCGTGTCGGCGATGGCGTCCCATGCGGCGAGGAGCAGGCTCCCGGGCGAGCGCAGCCGCAGCGGTGACGAGCGGTCGAGGGCGGTCGCGTGGGCGGCCGGGGGGAAAGCAGCGGCGAGCTCGGCGAGGAGGCGACGGTCGGCGGGGTCGAGCGGGCCGGCATGCCAGGCATCCCAGCCCGAAGCGGTGACCGAAGGGAAGAGACGGCCGCGGGCGACCATCCCGAGGCCCGCGGTGAACGCCGCGGACCAGGCAGCGGCACCGGGTATGTCGGGATCGAGGTCGCGCAGGAGAAGCATCGCCTGGGCGACGGGGACCCGCCGCGCGGCGACGGTGCGGCGACGCACGCCTTCGCCGGTCGCGTTGGGGAGGACGACCTCGACCCGATCGGGGAACGAGCGGGTACCGGCGGTCGGGGTCCGGCTGTAGGCGACGAGCACGCCAAGGCGCGGCGGGTCGCCGGGGAGGAACGTGATCGCATGGTCGCCAGCGCGGACATCCCCCGGGGCCAGAAAGCCGTCAGCGGGGTGGGGGAGGACCGTCGCGATGGTCACGCCGGCCACGGTATCGGATGCCGATCGCCGGGGAGAGGTCCGCCGGCAAGCGACGCTGGTTGGCCGAATGGCGGGTCGCCGGGGCACGTTGGGCCCGCCTCGTCCACTGTTGCGGGAAGGATAGGTTTGGCGGAGATGCAGCACGTCGTCGTCACCGGATCGAGCGGTTTGATCGGCACCGCGCTCGTGGTCGCCCTTCGAAGACGTGGCGACGAGGTGACGTGCCTCGTACGCGGGGTTCCCGGGACTGGGGAGGAGCGCTGGGATCCGGCTTCCGGCCAGCTTGATCCGAGTGCGCTTGCCGGCTGTGACGTCGTCGTGCACCTCGCCGGAGCGGGGATCGGAGATCGGCGCTGGTCGGCAACGCGCCAGGCCGAGCTGCGAGCCAGCAGGATCGGCTCGACGAGGCTGCTGAGCGACGCCATCGCCCAGCTCAGCCAACCACCTGCCGTGCTGCCGTGCTGCTGAGCTGCTGAGTGCTTCGGCCGTAGGTCTCTACGGCGACCGTGGGGATGACCGGTCTGCGAGCGCAAGCCCCTGGTTTCAGCCATGGGGTCGAGCGAGTTCGGGGCGGAGCTCCGACCGAGTCACACCCCCAGCGTAGGGTCGCTGTAGATGTCAAGATCGGCGTATCGTTCCAGCTCCAACGTGGTGTACTCGGCCAAGTACCACCTGGTCTGGTGCCCGAAGTACCGCCGTCGGGTGCTGGTGGGCG
>JAJYAB010000202.1 GCA_021779775.1 Actinomycetes bacterium | reverse complement strand
GCCCATCCGCCCGGCCATCCGGGTGCCCTTGAACACGCGAGCAGGGGTGGCGCAGGCACCGATCGACCCCGGAGCACGGTGCTTCTTGTGGTTGCCGTGCGAGGCGCCCTGGCCCTTGAAGTTGTGGCGCTTCATGCCGCCGGCGAAGCCCTTGCCCTTCGACACGGCGATGGCATCGACCCGTTCCCCCGGTGCGAGCAGGTCGGCCGTGAGCTCCTGGCCCACCTCGTAGGTGCTCGTGTCGTCGAGGCGCAGCTCGACCAGCCGGCGGCCCGCCTCGACGCCGGCCTTGGCGTAGTGGCCGGCCAACGGCTTGTTGATCGTGGAGGCACGATGGACCCCCCATGTCACCTGCAACGCCGCATACCCTTCGCTGTCTGCCGTCTTGACCCGCACCACCCGGACGGGCGCGACCTTCAGCACCGTCACCGGGACGGCCCGGTGCTGGTCGTCCCACACCTGGGTCATGCCGATCTTCTCGCCGACGATCGCCTTCGTTGCCACGGTTCGAACGGTCCTTCCGTCCTCGTCGGGACAGCTGCCACGGCAGCCGTCCCCTGGTCATGGGCACCCCAGCGGTGCCCGGCTCGCACGTCAACGCTCCGCCCGGGAAGACCCGAGCGGAGCGCTCGCCGGTTGTGCTCCAAGGTCCCCGCCGATCTCACCCGGCGGGCGCTCGGAGACGTCGATTCGTCCTGCCGAGCCGTCGTCGGCCCGGCGTGCGAGGTTACACCAACACGGGCAGGCCCTGCCACCTGCCGGCTTGGACCGTGCCAGCCGGAGGATCAGATGTTCTGGATCTTGATCTCGATGTCGACGCCCGCCGGCAGGTCGAGGCGCTGCAGGGAGTCCACGGTCTTCGGCGTGTGCTCCACGATGTCGACCAGGCGCTTATGGACCCGCATCTCGAAGTGCTCGCGGCTGTCTTTGTACTTGTGGGGGGAACGGATCACCGTGTACCGGTGCTTCTCCGTCGGAAGCGGCACCGGGCCCTGCACCTTGGCTTGGGTGCGGAGCACCGTCTGCACGATCTTCTCCGTGGACTGGTCGAGGATCTCGTGGTCGTAGGCTTTCAGCCGGATCCGGATCTTCTGTCGCGTGGCGTCGGCCATGGCCGTGGTTTCCTCGTGTCCTTCGCTCGTCCGAGAACTACTTGATGACCTTGGTGACACGGCCCGAGCCGACGGTCCGCCCACCCTCACGGATGGCGAACAGCAGGCCCTCGTCCATGGCGATGGGCTTCTGCAGCTCGACGGTCATCTCGGTGTTGTCGCCCGGCATGATCATCTCGGTCCCTTCGGGGAGGCTGATCGAACCGGTCACGTCGGTGGTCCGGAAGTAGAACTGGGGACGGTAGTTGTTGAAGAACGGCTTGTGCCGGCCGCCCTCCTCCTTGGTCAGCACGTACACGCTGGCCTCGAAGTGGGTGTGGGGGGTGATCGAGCCGGGCTTGGCCAGAACCTGGCCGCGCTCGACGTCTTCCTTCTTCGTGCCACGCAGCAAAGCCCCGACGTTGTCGCCGGCCCGACCCTCGTCGAGAAGCTTGCGGAACATCTCCACCCCGGTGACCGTGGACTTCTGGGTAGCGCGGAGCCCGACGATCTCGACTTCCTCACCCACCTTGACCTGACCCTGCTCGATCTTCCCGGTCACGACGGTGCCACGTCCGGTGATCGACATGACGTCCTCGATGGGCATCAGGAACGGCCGGTCGATGGGACGATCCGGCTCGGGGATGTAGCTGTCGACCGAGGCCATCAGCTCGAGGATCTTGGGAGCCCACTCGCCGTCGCCTTCGAGCGCCTTCAGTGCGCTGACCCGTACGACCGGGGTGTCGTCACCGGGGAAGCCGTACTGGGTGAGCAGCTCGCGCACCTCGAGCTCGACGAGGTCCAAGAGCTCCTCGTCGTCGACCATGTCGGCCTTGTTGAGCGCCACCACGATGTACGGAACGCCCACCTGCCGGGCCAGCAGGACGTGCTCACGCGTCTGGGGCATGGGGCCGTCGGCCGCCGACACCACGAGGATCGCCCCGTCCACCTGCGCGGCACCGGTGATCATGTTCTTGATGTAGTCGGCATGGCCGGGCATGTCGACGTGGGCATAGTGGCGGTGCTCCGTCTCGTACTCGACGTGGGCGATCGAGATCGTGATGCCGCGCTGCTTCTCTTCGGGCGCCTTGTCGATCTGGTCGAACGGCGTGAACGACACGTTGGGGTTGGCCTCGGACAGCACCTTCGTGATGGCGGCCGTCAGCGACGTCTTGCCATGGTCGATATGGCCCATCGTGCCGATGTTGACGTGTGGCTTGGAACGCTCGAACTTCTGCTTGGCCATGGCTGTCGGTACGGCTCCTGATCTCGGGCGACTCCCCCTCGGGCGTCACCTCGGTGTCTGGGTCTGGGGTTCCTCGGTGCTGCGATGTGCGTGATGCTTGGCTCGGGACTGGCTGACTCGGTGTCGACGAGCGCCCGGTCGGCAGCCTTGCTGGACCGGCTACTCGCCCCGGGCCCGGGCGATGATCTCGCGGGCAATCGAGTCCGGCACTTCGTGGTACGCGCTGAACTGCATGGTGTACGTCGCGCGTCCCTGCGTCCGCGAACGCAGGTCGGTAGCGTAGCCGAACATGTCGCCGAGCGGGACGAGCGCCCGAACGACGTGGCTGTTGCCCCGCTGCTCCATCCCTTCGACCTTCCCCCGCCGGCTCGACAGGTCACCGATCACGTCGCCCATGTACTCGTCGGGAGTGACCACCTCGACGGCCATGACCGGCTCGAGGAGAACGGGGCTCGCCCGGTGGGCGGCATCCTTCACAGCCATCGACCCGGCGATCTTGAACGCCATCTCCGAGGAGTCGACCTCGTGGTACGACCCGTACGTCAGCGTCACGCGGACGTCGACCATCGGGTAACCGGCCAGGATCCCGTTGGTCAGGGCCTCTTGGATGCCGGCATCGACCGCCGGGATGTACTCCTTCGGGATGACACCGCCGGAGATCTTGTCGATGAACTCGTAGCCGCCGCCTGGGCCCGTGGGCTCGAGGCTGATCACGACATGGCCGTACTGGCCCCGGCCACCAGTCTGGCGGATATAGCGGGTCTCCACCTTCTCCACCGACTTGCGGATCGTCTCGCGGTAGGCGACCTGCGGCTTGCCCACGTTGGCGTCGACGCTGAACTCGCGGAGCATGCGGTCGACCAACACCTCCAGGTGGAGCTCCCCCATACCGGAGATGACCGTCTGGTTGGTCTCCTCGTCGGTGCGAACCCGGAACGTCGGGTCCTCCTCCGACAGGGCGAACAGCGCCTTGGAAAGCTTGTCCTGATCGGCTTTGGTCTTCGGCTCCACGGCCACATGGATCACCGGCTCGGGGAACTCGAGCGCTTCGAGCACCACCGGCATGGCCGGATCGCACAGGGTGTCCCCGGTGGTGGTGTTCTTCAGGCCGACCACGGCGACGATGTCTCCGGTGAAGATCGCATCTTTATCTTCGCGGTGGTTGGCGTGCATCTGCAGGATCCGCCCGACCCGCTCCTTACGGTCCTTGGTGGCGTTGGAGACCGTGGAGCCCTTCGGGAGTGTTCCCGAGTAGACGCGGATGTAGGTCAGCTTGCCGACGTACGGGTCGGTCATGATCTTAAAGGCGAGCGCCGAGAAGGGCTCGGCGTCGTCCTGCTTGCGCTCGATCTCCTCGCCCTTCGGGCTCAGGCCGGGGGTGGGCGGCACGTCGAGCGGGCTCGGCAGATAGTCGACCACCGCGTCGAGCATGGGCTGCACACCCTTGTTCTTGAACGCCGACCCGCAGAGCACCGGGACCACCTGGCTGGCGATGGTGGCTCGGCGCAGCGCCTTGCGGAGGTCGTCGGCGGTGATCTCCTCCTCGCCCAGGTACTTCTCCGTGATGTCGTCGTCGAAGGTGGAGAGGGTGTCGACCAGCTGGTGGCGAGCGTCCGCTGCCTCAGCGACCAGCGCCGGCGGGATAGGCTCCTCACGCCACTTCTCACCCATGCCCTCGTCCCAGACGAGCGCATGCATGGCCAGCAGGTCGACGACGCCCAGGAAGTTGCTCTCCGAGCCGATCGGCAGCTGGACGACCGCAGGGTTGGCGTCGAGCCGGTCCTTGATCATCTCCACCGCCCGACCGAAGTCGGCCCCGATCCGGTCCATCTTGTTCACGAAGCAGATCCGGGGAACGTCGTACTTGTTCGCCTGGCGCCACACGGTCTCGGTCTGGGGCTCCACGCCGGCCACGGCATCGAACACCGCCACCGCACCGTCGAGCACGCGCAGCGACCGCTCCACCTCCACGGTGAAGTCCACGTGGCCCGGGGTGTCGATGATGTTGATCCAGCAGTCGCGCCACTTACAGGTCGTTGCCGCCGAGGTGATGGTGATCCCCCGCTCCTGCTCCTGGACCATCCAGTCCATGGTGGCCGCGCCTTCGTGGACCTCGCCGATCTTGTAGTTCTTCCCGGTGTAGTAGAGGATCCGCTCGGTGGTGGTCGTCTTGCCGGCGTCGATGTGGGCCATGATCCCGATGTTCCGGGTTCGAGCCAGGGGGAATTCG
>JAJYAB010000201.1 GCA_021779775.1 Actinomycetes bacterium | reverse complement strand
GGTGAGCGTCCCCGTGTGCCTGGTGAGCGTCCCCGTGTGCCTGGTGAGCGTCCCCGTGTGGCAGTGACGACCCGCCTCGGTTTCGCTCCCGACCCGTTCCAGGAGGCGGCGTTCACCGTGCTGGACGCCGGCCGGTCGGTCCTGGTGTCGGCACCGACTGGCTCGGGGAAGACGGTCGTCGCCGAATACGCCGTGGAGCGCGCGCTCGCCTCTGGCCGGAAGGCCTTCTACACGACGCCGATCAAAGCGTTGTCGAACCAGAAGTACGGTGATCTGGCGGCCGTCTACGGGAGCGCCGGCGTGGGGCTGCTGACCGGCGACGTGGCTCTTCGCCCTGACGCTCCGGTCGTCGTCATGACCACCGAGGTGCTGCGCAACATGCTGTTCGCCAAGTCGCCCAGCCTCGACAACCTGGGACTGGTGGTCCTCGACGAGGTGCACTTCCTCCAAGACCCGTACCGGGGGTCGGTGTGGGAGGAGGTGATCATCGTGACGCCCCCGGAGATCGTGTTCGTCTGCCTGTCGGCCACGGTCTCCAACGCCGAGCAGCTCGGGGCATGGCTCCGCAGCGTGCACGGTCCCACCGACGTGGTCGTGGAGCACCACCGGCCCGTCCGGCTGCGCCACCATGTGGCCATCGCGGCGCGCGGCAGCCGTCAGGTCGATCTGGTGCCTGTGGTCCGCGGATCGAAGCCCGATCCCCGGGCGCTGGATCTCGACGAGCGGATCGCCCGCCTGGCCCGTCGTCCGGGAGGGTTACGCCACGCGCGCATCGCCACGCCCCGGCGGACCGAGATCATCGACGAGCTGGGCCGGCAGGGGATGCTCCCTGCCATCATCTTCATCTTCAGCCGGGCAGCCTGTGACACCGCCGTCGCCCAGTGCCTGGCGGACGGGCTGCGGTTGACGACCCCCGAGCAGCGGCTGGAGATCCGTCGACGCTGCGAAGACCGGACGGAGGGCATCGGAGCCGACGAGCTGTCTGTTCTCGGATATGGCGAGTGGCTGACCGGACTCGAGGCGGGCGTCGCCGCGCATCATGCCGGGATGATCCCGGCGTTCCGCGAGGCAGTCGAGGACTGCTTCGCCGGGGGGCTCCTGCAGGCCGTGTTCGCTACCGAGACGCTGTCGCTCGGCATCAACATGCCAGCAAGGACCGTCGTCATCGAGCGGCTCTCGAAGATGCGCGACGGCGGGAAGTCCGGCCTCACGTCCGGGGAGTACGCCCAGCTGACCGGGCGAGCTGGGCGCCGGGGGCTCGATTCGGTGGGGCATGCGGTGGTGCCATGGACGCCGGCGGTCCGCCTGCGCTCGGTGGCATCGCTGGCCACGTCGGCTCCCCCGGATCTCCGTTCGTCGTTCCGTCCGACCTACAACCTGGCTGTCAACCTGGTGCGCCGGTACCCGGCCGACCAAGCCCACCTGGTGCTCGACCGGTCGTTCGCCCAATTCCTCGACCCGCACCACCGCCATGCACTGTCGCGCCACCTCGACCGGCGCCTGGCCCTGCTACGACGCCGGGGGTACGTCCATGCGCAGCAGTGGGTACTGACCGACCGGGGGATGCTGTTGAGCCGGATCTACCACGAGTCGGACCTCCTGATCGCCGAGCTGCTGGCCGGTGGCGTCTTCGACGGCCTTGCCCCGGCGGAGCTGGCCGGTGTGGTCTCCGCGTGCACGTTCGAGTCTCGTGCCGGGCACTGGCGACCGGAGCCGGTGCCGCCACCGGCCGTCACGGACCGTCTGGAGGCGGTCAGCTCTTTCGCGGGTCGGCTGCAGGGCGAAGAAGAGGGGGAGGGCCTGTCGTTGACCCGGCATCCCGATCCCGGGTTCGCCGAGGCGGCGTGGCGCTGGGCGCGGGGCCAGCCGCTCGAGCGAGTCCTCGAGCGCGCCGCTCTGGCGCCTGGTGACTTCGTCCGCAACGCCAGGCAGTTGGTCGATCTTCTGAGGCAGCTGCACCTGGTCGCCCCGAGCGGAGACACCGCCCTCGCCGCGCGCTCGGCGGCTGACGCGGTGCAACGGGGTGTGGTCGCGGCATGGTCCGGGCTGTCCATCGAGCCCGGCGACTGACCGCTGGCCGACGATCCGCCACCACCCGGCCGGTGTCGCCGTAGTGTTCGGGAGGCATGGGGCCCTACGTCGAGGAAGTGTTCACCGAAGCGGAGGCCGAGATCCTGCGGCGGTACGTGACGAACCTCGACGGTCCGGTGTTCGCGCTGGTCAACCTGCCTGAGGTGGTCAAGGGCGCCCTGTTCGCCCGGTACTCGCGTTCGCCGAAGAGCCTCCGGCGCCTGTTCCTCGACGAGTTCGTCGGCGAGCTCGACATCAGTGGCGACGCCGGAGTGGACGCCACCGTGGGGGTCCGACGAGCCGAGCAGCTCTACGAGCGCGTGTTCGGAGAGTACGGCGACGATTCCGTGGCCCAGCTCGGGGGGGTCCACCTGGCCTGTGAGCAGGCCTCCAACGTGCTCACGAAAGTGCTCGAACGGGGTCGGCTCATGGCGTACCTGGAGCAGTCGACGCGTTACATCGCCTACGACGTCCGGCTGGCCAGTGGACATTTCCGGTACCACCGGGATCCCGAGGTCCTGGGATCGCGGCTCGGTACCCGTTACGTGGGCGACATGGACCGGATGTTCGACACCTATGCCGATCTGCTGCCGGTCATGCAGGGTTGGCTGGGCAAGAAATTCCGGCAGCAGCCGGGGGACTCGGACTTCGTCTACCGACAGTCGCTTCGGGCCAAGGCCCTCGACGCGTTGCGGGGCATGCTCCCGGCGGCCGCCCTTTCGAACGTCGGCATCTACGGCACCGGCCAGTCGTACGAGCTGCTCCTGATGCGGATGCGTGCCCACCCCCTCCCCGAAGCGCGGCGCTACGGCGAGCTGATGCTCGAAGAGCTTCGCAAGGTCATCCCGTCGTTCCTGCAGCGCGTCGACCGGCCCGAGCGGGGGGGAGAGTGGAGCAGCTACTTGGAGACCACGAGCCGTGAGACTGCAGACATGGTGGCTCGCCTATGGGGCGACGACGACCAGGCTGGCGACCTGGGCGCCGGTCAGGGTGCCTCCGGGGTGCGGCTCGTCGATTGGGATCCTGACGGCGAGACCAAGGTGCTCGCCGCCATGTGCTACCCACACACCTCGTTGCCGGACCATGTGGTGTTGCGGCGCGTCGAGGCGCTCGGGGCACACGACCGGATCGCGCTCATGCGCGCCTACGTCGGCGAGCGTCGCAACCGTCGGCACCGACCGGGACGTGCATTGGAGCGCACCGCGTACCGGTTCGACGTCGTGTCGGACTACGGGGCGTTCCGGGATCTGCAGCGACATCGCATGCTGACAGTGCAGTGGCAGCGCCTCGGACCGGATCTGGGTTTCGAGACGCCTGAGCTCGTGCGTCAGGCAGGCCTCGACGACGTGTTCTCCTCGTCGATGGCCCGCTCGGCGTCGCTCTACGAAGCGATGGCTCCCGAGCTGCCCGAACAGGCGCCGTATGCCGTGGCGCTGGCATTTCGCATCCGGTATGTGCTGCACATGAATGCTCGCGAAGCCATGCACGTGCTCGAGCTGCGCTCCGGGCCACAGGGCCATCCCGCGTACCGGCGTGTTGCCCAGGAGATGCACCGGCTCATCGCCCACCAGGCCGGCCACCGCGCCTTGGCCGAGGCGATGCGGTTCGTGGACTACGAGGACCAAGATCTCGAACGGCTCGAGTCCGAGCGCCGGGCCGAGGCGCGGCGTGGCGGAGCGGCAGTCGACCGCTGAGCATGCGAGGGACGCCGTGGCGAAACCTCCGCGTCCCTGACCAGGGGAGACCGGTGAAAGACCTGGTCACGGCGGTGCCGAGCCACTTGACGGGGGCTGCAGACTGACGCATAGTTTGGCCTCAGTCCCCGTCGCCCTGACGACTCGCCCGCTTGGCCTCCCGGCCGGCCGGGTGGGCACCGGGGGGGGATGTTGTGAGAGGCGGAGGGTGGCCCGGGGAGCCGAGTAGAGAACGCCGCATCCGATCGGGCAGCACTGCCGGTCGGATGGGGACGGCACCAAAGGTCCCCGGGCCCTGCCGCCTGGAGTGGTCGAGCACGGCCACCGGCGCCGTGCTGATCGCATCGCTGGCGGTATGGGTGCGAGTGGGAATGCAGAGCAGAAGCCAACGGTTATGCTCCCCCCGCGCTACCGACCACCCGAAGGGCACCGTATGGCAAAAGACCTGGAAGAAGAGGCGGAGCCCGACGAGCTCGCTAGCGTCGAGCTCGACGATTCCGAGCTCGAGGGCGAGCTCGACGGTGAGCTCGCGGAGGATCTCGATGACGACCTCGGCGACGGTACGATCGAGGACGTCACGGACGTCACGGACGTCGAGGAGGACGTCGTCGCCGTAGTCGCTGCCGTGGCACCTGCCGGCTCGGAGGAAAGCGAGGAGGACGACGACGAGGACGACGACGAGGACGTCGAGGCAAGTCTCGACCAGATCCTGAAGGAGCGGCTCGTCGTCGAAGCAGAGGAGGACGACGAAGAGGAGGAGGTTGCAGACCCCGACGACCGGTCGGAGATCTCCGAGCACGTCCTGCCCAAG
>JAJYAB010000200.1 GCA_021779775.1 Actinomycetes bacterium | reverse complement strand
GCCGACATCCGCGTAGGTGACGTCGGGGACCTCTTCGAGGACCAGCTCCTCCACCTCGGGCCGTGGGAGCTTCTCCACCAGCAGCTGCGAGCGCGACTCCATGAGCACGGCATCGCCGGCCCGCAGATGGACGTCGCGGACGCTGTCGGCCAGCTCGACGACGCGCTCCTCGTCCGCCCGGCCGTAGATGATGGCCCGGCGCCCGTCTCCGAGCACCTCCTTCAGGGTGACGACCTCGCCAGAGTCCTCTCCCCGGCGGGCCAGTACGACGTTGAGCGACTCGTTCAGGACGACCTCCTGACCCCGGCGCAGCTCGCCCAGATCGATCTCCGGATGCAGGGCCACCCGCATCTTCCGGCCACCCGAGAACACGTCGACCGTGCCGTCCTCGTTGGCCTGCAGGAAGGTGCCGTACGCGCTCGGCGGCTGTGTCAGCTTGTCGACCTCGTCGCGCAGGGCGGCGATGTGCTCCTTCGCCTGCTGCAACGTGTACGTCAGCTTCTCGTTCTGGGACACGGCGTGGGCGAGCTGGCCCTTGCTCTCGAGGACCCGCTCCTCCAGCGACTGCACCCGGCCCGGGCCCTCGGAGAGCCGCCGGCGGAGCAGGACGATCTCCTCCTCCGCGTCGCGCACCCGCGAGCGGAGCTGCTCGAGCTCCTCGGCCTTGGCCTGCTGCTGCTGCTCGTCCGATCCGGCCGTCGGGACCACCTCCCTCGCGCACCTCGCGGGCTCCGAGTGGACCATACACCGGCTTCGCCACGCCAAGCACCGCTGCCCGAGGCAGATCCGGGCCGGGAAGACCACCGTACGTCCAGTCCCTGCACGCCTTCGTCAGTGACTATGCTATGAGCACCCGGTCAAGCACGACCGGATCGCGCTTTACCCGGTCCTCGTTGAGCGTTTCGCCGTCCCGCAAGGAGACGCTTGACCACCAACCGAGGTCGCTCCAGGTTTCGTTCCACCCGGGTCCGCCGTTCCACGAACACCCGCCGTTCCACGAACGCCCGGCGTGCCAGCTGACGGCCTCGGGCGCATCCTCGCCCTCTTGTCGGACGGGCGTGAGCCTGGAGGGACGCGCCGGCTGTGCGAGGTTGCCGCCGAGGTCAGCGCGGCGAGCGGCGCCGGGATCATGGTGCTCGCCGACGGGCGACCCCAAGGCACGCTCTGCACGACCAACAGTGTCTCCGATCTGATCGAAGACTTGCAGTACACCCTCGGCGAAGGACCGTGCGTGGACGCCCACCGCTTCGGCAAAGCGGTCGTCGAACCCGATCTGGCCGCCCCGGATCTGCCCCGCTGGCAGGCCTTCGCCCCTCGAGCCGTGGAGGCGGGCGCCCGGGCAGTCTTCGGGTTCCCGGTGCGGCTCGGGGCGGCCCGGCTCGGGGCGGTCAACCTCTACCGTGACCGCCCCGGGCCGCTCAGCCACGATCAGCACGCCGCAGCCTTGGTGGTGGCCGATGTAGCTGCCTACACCATCCTCCTCCTGCAGGCCGGCGCCGCCCCTGGCGAAGTGGCGGCCGAGCTGGAGCGCGAGGCCAACTTCAAGCTCGTGGTCCACCAGGCCGCCGGCATGGTGTCGGTCCAGCTCGATGTCAGTGTCGGAGACGCACTGGTCCGGCTGCGGGCCCATGCCTTTCGCACCGACCGCCCCGTCGCCGACGTCGCCCGGGACGTCGTCAGCCGGGCACTGCGCCTGGACGGGGCCGCCGACGAGTGATCCCACGGCAGGGGTGGCGGTGTGCTGGACTCGTAGGCGTATGCCCGTCGCACCTGGCGGTACAGACCCTGTACCGCCAGGCGACCCCCACCTCCCGGATCGGCGCCGTCATGCCCAAAGAAGCCCTGCTGCTCCGCACGCTGGTCGAGCTGGCCGACAACCTTGTCGACGACTTCGACGTCGTCGACCTCCTGGACCATTTGAGCGAGCGTTGTGTGGAGGCCCTCGACGTCGCCTCGGCCGGCGTCATGCTGGCCGCGCCAGGCGGCGATCTCCAGGTGGTCGCCTCGTCGAGCGAAGCCATGCGGACACTCGAGCTGTTCCAGCTGCAGTCCGACGAAGGACCCTGCCTCGACTGCTACCGGTCGGGCGATCCGATCATCAACCTGGAGCTGTCGGCTGCCGACCGGCGCTGGCCACGCTTCACCGCTCGGGCGATAGCGCAAGGGTTCCGTTCCGTGCACTCGCTGCCCATGCACCTGCGGGGCCGCACCATCGGTGCCATGAACCTGTTCAGGACCGCCAGGGGGGCCCTTGACGACACCGACGTGCTCGCCGCCCAAGCCCTTGCCGACGTGGCCACCATCGCCATCTTGCAGCATCAGGTCGCAGCCGATGCCCACATCCTGAACGATCAGCTCAGCGAAGCACTGAACAGCCGCATCGTCATCGAGCAGGCCAAGGGCAAGATCAGCGAGGCAGCCGGCCTCGACATGGACCACGCATTCCGGCGGCTGCGGGGCCATGCCCGCAACCACAGCCTCGCCCTCGCCGAGCTCTCCCGACGCGTCGCGGACGGCACGCTGGCCCCCGGATCGCTCGACCCCCTCCCCCCGGACCGCCGGGCCTAACCCGCCGCCAGCGCCGGTAGCCGCCCGTCACGACGGACGTCTATCCTCCGGCAGTCAGGATCCGGCCGGGAAGCCGGTAGACTGACGGTTCGACACCCACCTCTGGCATCGCTGCGGGCCCGGCTGTCCTCCGGGACCACCGCGCCGCCCCCACCCGAAAGACGAGAACCAAGCCGATGAAGGTCTGGATCGACCAGGATCTGTGCACCGGTGACGGGCTGTGCGAGGAGATCGCGCCGGCCGTCTTCACGCTCCTCGACGACGGGCTCGCCTACGTGAAGGAGGGCGACGACGTCAAGAACGAGCCAGGTGGCTCGGCTGGCCTGGCTGCCGTCCCCGCCGACCTCGAAGAAGCCGTCACCGAGGCCAGCGAAGAGTGTCCCGGAGAGTGCATCTTCATCGAGCAGAGCTGACCCGTCGAGCAGAGCTGACTCATCGAGCAGAGCTGGCCCCCCCGCCGACCGGCGGACAGGATCAGGTCTTGCGCCTCCGTGCCGGCGCGATCGCCGCCGGAGGCGCATGCGTCGCGCGGGCGCCCGACGGACGTGTCACGTTCGTGCGCCACGCCCTGCCCGGTGAGCTCGTGCGTGCATCGGTCACCGGGGAGAGCCGGCGCTTCCTGCGAGCAGATGCCGTCGAGGTGCTCGAGCCGTCGCCTGACCGGGTCCCCGCGCCCTGCGCCTTCGCGGGACCCGGGCGCTGTGGGGGTTGCGACTTCCAGCACATGGCGCTACCTGCCCAGCGGGCCGCCAAGGCGGGCCTGCTGAGGGCGCAGCTACAACACCACACCGGGCTGGACGTGCCCGTGACCGTCGAGGTGCCGATGGTGCACGGGCGCATCGACGACGACGGCCTGGGGTGGCGGACCCGGATGCAGTTCGCTGTCGACACGTCGGGGAGAGCAGGGCTCCGTCGCCACCGCTCCCACGAGGTGGAGCCGATCGACGACTGCCGCATCGCGGCGCCACCCGTTGCTGCTCGGGAGCTGCTGGCGACCCGGTGGCCCGGAGCCGGCGCGGTGGTCGTTGCCTGTGCTGACGGCGGACCCGATCCGGGGACGGGTGACGACGCAGGAGCTGGTGCCGGCGCGGCGGGCGCTGGCGCCACGCGTAGCGTGGTGGCCCTCCCCCACGGCCGGACCAGCGGTGCCCCACAACCCGGCATCGGCTCGACGGCGACCCTGACCGCTCACGTCCTCGGCCGCCGGTTTCGGATCTCTCCGGGCAGCTTCTGGCAGGTGCACCAGGGCGCCCCCCAGGTCCTTGCTGAAGCCGTCGTCACCGGGCTCCAGCCGATGGCCGGAGAGAATGTCCTCGATCTCTACGCGGGGGTCGGGCTCTTCGCCGCGGTGATCGGCGTGATGGTCGGCCCGAGCGGCACCGTCACGGCCGTGGAGAGCAGTCGTGGCGCGGCTGCCGACGCCCGGTACAACTTGCGTGGCCTCGCCCGTTCGACCGTCCTTCGCTCGTCGGTGGCTCCCGGTGTCCTGCGCCGCGTCGGACCTGCCGACCTGGTCGTCCTCGATCCGCCTCGCGCCGGCGCGGGACGTGCCGTCACCGCGGCGATCGCCGCGCTCCGACCAAGGCGCGTGGCCTACGTCGCCTGCGACCCTGCCACGCTCGGGCGGGACCTCGGCGTCCTCGTCGAGCTCGGGTGGCAGATCCGCTCATTGCGCGCCTTCGACCTCTTCCCCATGACCGAGCACGTCGAAGCGGTCGCCATCTGCGAGCCACCCGGATCCTGAGAAGACCACCACCGTCAGCGGACGGCGCCCTCGCCCGGCGGAACAAGCAGCCGGGCTGTGGTCAGGAAGCCGGTGTGCGCCACCATCCGGTGGTCGGGTCGCACCGACCGGTCCTCCACGTGCCAGGTGCGTCGCAAGACCTCCGACGTCTCGGCCATGCCGAAGGCGCTTCGAGCCAGCGTGGACCGGAGCTCGGCCGTCTGGTTGATCGTCGGCAGGTATGCCAGCAGGATCCCACCCGGCCGCAATGCCCGTTGCGCGTGG
>JAJYAB010000199.1 GCA_021779775.1 Actinomycetes bacterium | reverse complement strand
TGACCCCGCCGAGGCGGGGCAGGACGAAGAGGTCCAGGGTCAGCAGGAGGACAAGCACGTAGAGTGCCCAACGGACCTCCTTGCGGAGTCGGCGATGGTGTCGCTGCTTGGCTTCGGGCCGGGCCTCCACCCCGACATGCTCGCACGCCCGGCACCAGGGAAGATGCAATGCTGGTCGGATGGCCGACGTGGACGCTGCCGGCGACACCCGGCGGGCCCGGCTCTGGGAGTCGGCTGCTGCCCGGCAGGTTCCGCTGGCAGCGATCATGACCACCATCGGCCTGGCGGTCGCCGTCTACCTCGCCGGGCGTCTCGTCTACAAGCTCCGCGAGGTCATCGTCCTGCTGCTGGTGGCCGGGTTCATCGCGCTGCTGCTCAACCCGCTGGTGGTGCTGCTCGGCCGCTGGGGTGTCCGCCGGCGCGGCGCGGGTGTGGCGATCGTCGTCGTGATGGCCCTGCTGGTGTTCGCCGGCTTGGCCACGGCATTCGGCTACCCCTTGGTCAACGCCATCGGCAACCTGTCGCGCAAGCTGCCTTCCTATGTGGACCAGGCACGCCACGGCAAAGGCTGGATCGGCCACCTCGTCGTCAAGTACCACGTGCAGCACTGGGTCCAGCAGAACGCCCCGAAGCTCTCCAACCTCGCCCGGAACCTGTCCAAACCCGCCCTGACGCTCGGCAAGGGTGCCGTGTCGGCCACCATCGCCCTGTTCGCCGTGTTCATGCTGGTGGTGCTGCTGCTCCTGGAGGGCCCCAAGCTCCGTCACGGCATCCTGAGCCTGTTCAGCCCGGCGCACCGCACTCGGATCATCCGGGTTGCCCGCGAGGTCAACCGGTCGGTGACGGGCTACATGTTCGGCAACTTCATCACCTCGATGATCGCCGGCGTGGTGGTCTTCGTGACGTTGCTGGTCCTGGGGGTGCCCTATGCCCTGCTGTGGGCGCTGTGGGTGGGGCTGGTCGACTTCCTGCCCATGATCGGCGGGGCCCTGGCAGGGGTGCCGACGGTCCTCTTCGCGCTGACGCACTCGTTGGCTGCAGGCATCGTGACCGCCGTGGTGTTCGTCGTCTACACGCAGGTGGAGAACCACGTTCTGAACCCCGTCGTGATGAGCAGGACCGTGAGGATCAACCCGCTGCTCGTGCTGATCGCCATCCTGGTAGGCGCCAACGTCGGGTCGTTGGTCGGCGGAGCCTTCGGAGGGTTCGTCGCCATCCTCCTGGCTGTGCCGCTGGCGGCAGCGATCCAGGTCGTCGTGCGCGAGCTCTGGCGGTCGAGCGAGCCCGATCCCCCCGGCCCGGCCGACGTCGTCACGGGGCCCGGCCCGTTCGACGCCCAGGCGGTGGGAGGCGGCGCCGCCGGCAGCGACGCCGGGCTGATCTCGTAAGCTTCGCCCGATGCGGGTCCTCGTCGTGCTTCCCACCTACAACGAGTCGGAGAACATCGACCGCGTCCTGCGCAGGATCCGTGCAGCAGTTCCTGAAGCCGGCGTCCTGGTGGTCGACGACGGCAGCCCGGACGGCACAGCCGACATGGCCGAGCAGATTGGCAAGGCGGTCGGGCAGATCGACGTCCTCCGGCGCCCCGGCAAGTCAGGCCTGGGCAGCGCGTACCGCGCCGGGTTCGCCTGGGGGCTCCAGCGCGGGTGGGACGCCATGGTGGAGATGGACGCCGATCTCTCCCACGAGCCCGAAGCACTTGGCAGCCTGATCGGCGCGCTGGACGCCGGCAACGACCTGGTGATCGGCTCGCGGTATGTTCCGGGGGGGGAGATCCCGGACTGGAGCTGGCACCGGCGGCTCCTCTCGCGCGGCGGCAACGTCTACGCAGCCGCGCTGCTCGGTCTGCCGGTCACCGACTCGACGTCGGGGTTCCGCGCCTACCGGGCGTCGATCCTGGCGCAGCTCGACCTCGACAACCTCGGAGCGGAGGGGTACGGCTTCCAGATCGAGATGGTCCATCAGGTACTGATGCGCGGCGGCACCGTCACCGAGGTGCCGATCCGGTTCGTCGACCGCGTCGACGGCAAGTCGAAGATGTCCGTCCACATCGTCGTGGAGGCGCTCGGCCTGGTGACGTTGTGGGGCGCCCAGCGGGCCTGGCGATCCGTCCGGCACAGCCTGCTCCACCGGCGCCAGGGCTGAGCGTCGCCGAACGCGATGGCCGGCGCCGCCCGCATCCTGGTCGTCGACGACGAGCCCTACATCACGGACCTCCTCGGTGCGGCACTGCGGTTCGAAGGTTTCGACGTGGAGGTCGCCACGACCGGAGCGCAGGCCATGGCCAAGGCGCTACCGGGTCGTCACGACCTCGTCCTGCTCGACATGATGCTCCCCGATGCCGAAGGGACCGACGTGTGCCGCCGCCTTCGGGCGCAAGGGGTCTCCACCCCCGTGCTGTTCCTCACGGCACGCGACGCCACCGAGGACAAGGTGGCGGGGTTGACGGTCGGCGGCGACGACTACGTCACCAAGCCGTTCAGTCTCGATGAGCTGGTGGCCCGCATCCATGCCGTCTTACGGCGGACCGGAGCCGTGCTCGCGCCAGCGGGCCCGCTCCTCGAGTTCTCCGACCTGCAGATGGATGAGGAGACACGCGAGGTGTGGAGGGCGGGCACGCCCTTGGAGCTGACCGCCACGGAATTCAACCTGCTGCGCTACCTGCTGGTGAACGGGCGCCGAGTCCTGTCCAAGTCCGAGATCCTCGACCATGTGTGGACGTTCGAGTTCGCAGGCGACCCCGGCATCGTGGAGACCTACATCAGCTACCTGCGCAAGAAGGTCGACTGCTTCGACCCCCCGCTCATCCACACCGTGCGCGGCGTCGGGTACAGCCTCCGGTTGCCGAAGGAGGCGTGACGTGCGGCGCCGAGCGGCTATGGCCGGCTCGCTGCGCGGCCGGCTGGTGGTCGGCATGCTGGTGCTGTTGATCGCCGCTGTCGTCACCACGGACGTCGTCACGTACTCGTCGCTGCGCTCCTTCCTCTTCGGTCGGCTCGACGAGCAGATCGTGGTGACCCAGGGCAAAGCGTTCACGTACATCCGCGAGGCCTACCAGCGGGATCTCCGCCGGGGGGTCGTCCGGGCCAGTGCCGACCAGCAGCAGGCGTGGCTCGCCCAGTTGGACGGGTCCCCCGACTTCGCCACGTGCATCGGATCGGTGCGCTCCGACGGGGACGCGTCGCCCCCCGACACCGCCGCCGGCGCGGCATCCATCCGGTCATCGCTCGTGGCCGCCCATCTGGCTGCCCTGTCGAACCCGGACGTCTATGTCGAGGTCCTCGATGCGGACGGGTCGACGGTGTTCGCCGATCCCTCGGGATCCTGCCCGCCGGATCCGGCGCCACGGCTTCCGAGGGCGCTCCCCGTCCAGGTGGGGCCGGTCGAGCAACGCCTGGGGGCAGGACGTGGCCCGTTCGTGCCCCTGCGGACGTCGTTCGACGTGGCCTCTGCTCCCCCCGGCGTCCGGTACCGGGCTCAGGCCGTCGCAGTGCCGGGCGGGCTCCTCGTCACGGCCATCGCGCTCAACCCGACGTCGAGCACACTGGCCTCCGTCGTCCACATCGAGCTGATCGTGTCCGTGGGGGTCCTGGTGGGTGTGGTCCTGCTGGGTCTTCTGGTGGTCCGGTTCGGCCTCCGTCCCCTCGACGACATGACCGACACCGCCCGGGCGATCGCCGCGGGCGACCTGGCACGGCGGGTCCGCCCCGCCGAGCCAGGTACCGAGGTCGGGCGTCTGGGTGCCGCGCTGAACGGGATGCTCAGCCAGATCGAGGCGGCGTTCAGCGAGCGGACGGCATCGGAGTCGCGCCTGCGACGGTTCGTGGCGGACGCGTCGCATGAATTGCGGACGCCGTTGACCTCCATCCGAGGCTACGCGGAGCTGTTGCGCAAAGATGCCCTGACCGACGAGGCTGGGCGCCGGCGAGCGGCGCAACGCATCGAAGGCGAGGCTGCCCGTATGGGTGTCCTGGTCGACGACCTCCTGCTCCTGGCCCGGCTCGACCAGGGACGTCCGCTCGAGCACGAGCCGGTCGACCTCGGCCATCTGGCGGTCGAGGCGGCCGAGGATGCGCGTACCGCGCATCCCAGGCGGCCGATCACCGTCGATCTCGTCGGCCCGGTCGTGGTGGACGGCGACAGCGGGCGCCTGCGGCAGGTGGTCGACAACCTGCTCGGCAACGCGCTGGTGCACACGCCCGAGGGCACCCCGGTGACGCTCCGCGTGGCGACGGATGGCGACCGGGCGGTCCTGACCGTGGCCGACCAGGGGCCCGGCCTCGTGCCCGAACAGGCCAGGCTCGTCTTCGACCGCTTCTATCGCGGACGCAGCGCTCCGGCAGGAACGGGCAGCGGGCTCGGCCTCTCCATCGTGGACGCCCTGGCTCGGGCGCACGGCGGCTCCGCGTCGGTGGCATCGACGCCAGGTGAGGGAGCCAGGTTCACCGTGGTGCTGCCGATCCGCGGGAATGCAACGCCTCGGCCCGGCGCTGAACGTGCTGTGTCAGCGGAGCCCGATCGTTCCCGCCCAGCCGGCAGTCGCTGACGTCGGGACGGGGCCGCCGGTCCTGTTGCTGCA
>JAJYAB010000198.1 GCA_021779775.1 Actinomycetes bacterium | reverse complement strand
GGCGGCGATCCCTTCGCCCGCGTCGTCCACCTCGCCGGCATCGCCGCGCTGCTGCTCGGCGCCCTCGGGTTCACGCTCGGCGTGCGCGAGCCAGCGGCCTACCGCTCGTGGCACAACGTCGTGCTCGGCCACCTCTGCGTCGTGACCATCACCACCCGGAGCGGCAACAGCGGGAAGGCGACCCGGGACTCCAGGAGACCGAAGACCGCCAGCAACGCGACCCCGAAGACGAGGAACCCGATGGTGTAGGGATTGCTCCAGGCGGTCGTCTCGGCGTGAGAGAAGCCGTACACGAGGCAGAACAGCCCACCGGTCACCAAGAGCAGGCCAGGGATGTCGAGCGGATCACGATCGGCTGCCCTGTCGTTCTTCAGCCACAGCGCGACGCCGACCGTGGCGACGGCGGCGAAGGCGAGGTTGACGAACAACGTCCAGCGCCACGAGGCATAAGAAGTGAGAATGCCGCCGAGCAGCAGGCCGATGGCTCCGCCGGCGCCGGCGAGGGCTCCGTAGATGGCGAACGCCTTCCCGCGTTCGGCCGGGTCGGTGAAGGTGGTGGTGAGAATGGCGAGGACCGACGGGGCAAGCAGCGCGCCGAATGCGCCTTGGACGGTCCGGGCGGTGACCAGCATGGGGAAGCTGACCGACGCACCGCCGAGCGCCGAAGCGGCGGCAAAGCCGATCAGGCCGATCAGCAGAGCGCGCTTTCGACCGATCATGTCGCCGAGGCGACCTCCGAGGAGCAGCAGGCTGCCGAAAGCCAGCGAGTAGGCCGTGACGATCCACTGCCGGTCGGCATTGGAGAACCTGAGGGCGTGCTGGGCGGTGGGGAGCGCGATGTTGATGATGGTGTTGTCGAGGATGACCATCAGCTGGGCGATACCGAGGACGGCGAGAATCCACCACCGCCGGGTATGGTTGGCGTCGCGGTCGGAGACCCGGTCGCCGGCCGCCCGCACAGCGGTCAGTGTGGTCATACGTGCCTCCGTCGATGTCGGATGGAGAAGCCTGGTGTCCCCCATCGCATCCCCGTGAGCATACGGGCTGGCCAGCGTCAGCCGTCACGCCGGCAGAAGAAGGCTGGAGGACCTCCCTCGCCGGTCCCCCGGCTGCATCTTGCGACCCGGATGGCGGCAGACGCGAACAACCGGTTCCCGAGCCCGCTGCGTCGTTCTGCGTGAGGTTTCGGGCTCGGTGGCGTTCTCCGGGGTACGGCGCACCGGAACCTCCGGTGCCCTGAGCCACCCGGAGCGACACGATGGTCGACTTCCCCTACGAGGCGGATCCCCGGTTCACCCTCCGGCTGCTCGTCGAAGACGCTGTCGACCTCATGCGCTGGTCCGTGTACGACGACCGGACCGGCAGGGCGATCATCCGCGAGGCGCGTAGCGTCGGTGGCCGGTCACCGGTTCCGGCGAACATCCGTGGGTCGTTCTCCAACGCCATCGACGAGCTCGACAAGCGTCAGGTGGCGGCAGTCCTCGAACAGCTCGACGCCCCCGAAGGCCCGATGCTGCTCGACCTGTCCGGCTGGTCGGGCAAGCAGCTCGACCTGAAGCTGCGGGTGTTCGACGAGCCCCGCGAAGCCGCCCGCCGGCACATCATGGAGCGCCCCGACCATGCCATGGCCGACACCTTGTACGTGTCCGCGCTGCGAGACTACGCTGCCATCTTCCGGGGGCTCACCACGTTCGCCGGGGCAGCGGCGATCCTGGCGCTGTTCGAGCTGCTGCTGGCCTTCGCCGAAAGAGCCGAGGGCGACAAGCCACAGTGGAGCACCGGGGACATGCCCACGGCATACTGACTGGCCGCTCCCAGCAGTGGCCAGCCCCAGGAACCTGTCCCTCAGCTGCCGATCCTTCTCAGCTGCCGATCCTTCTCAGCTGCCGATCCTTCTCAGCTGCCGATCCGCCACGGCGCTACACGTCCGACAGGTCACTGCCGTCATCGTGTGGCGGGCGCAGCAGCACGACGGCCTTGTCGACCGCACGCCGGGCGCGGGTGAGGCGGCGCTCCTCCGCGACCAGTCTCGGGTCCGCCACCATACCGCGCCCTGTTGCCGACGAAGCCTCGTGCAACCGGTCGTAGGCCAGGTCACCCAGCTCGTCGGCGATGGCAGCCAGCCTTTCGGCGACCTCCTCCAACCCCATCACGCCCGCTCCTCCGGTCCGGTACTGAACCGAGCGGGGAGCGTCACGTCGAGCACGCTGATCGACCGTTCGGCGGCCAGGGCACGGATGGCCTTCGTGTCGAGCTTGCCCACGTCCGTCTTCGACAGCTCGTCGACGAACGCCCAGCGCTCAGACAGCCACCATCGGGCCACCCGGCCGACCTGCACCGTGCTCAGCATGGCACCGCATGCTACCGCCGCCGCCAGAGCAGGCGGGGGGTCCCCCGGCGGTTCCCCGACCTGCCCGACGACCTCCGGCAGCTCCCGGTCGAGCCGAGCACCGCCGCCGGGGACCGAGCGGCGCTGCCGGCACGGATGTAGCGTCACGGAGATGGGACCCGACGACGCCCTGGAGTTCGTCCGCCGGCACCACCGGGCGGTGCTGGCCACCACCCGGTCCGACGGGGGGACCCAGCTGTCGCCGGTGGTCGCGGCGGTCGACGGGGAAGGCCGGGTGGTCGTGAGCACCCGGCAGACCGCGATGAAGGTGGCGAACCTCCGCCGCCGCCCTCGAGCTGCGTTGGCGGTGTTCACCGATGGGTTCTTCGGACCCTGGGTGCAGGTCGAAGGACCCGTCGATATCGTGGAGCTCCCCGAGGCGATGGACGGCCTCATCGACACCTACCGCCGCATCGGCGGCGAGCACCCCGACTGGGACGAGTACCGGCGGGCAATGGTGGAGGAGCGCCGGATCCTCGTCCGGCTGACGGTGGAGCGAGCGGGACCAAACCGGTCGGGCTGAGCCTGCCGCCCTCGAAGCAGACGGACCAATAGGGCGTGACGCCGCCCGGCGCTTGACAGGGCTGCCGCCAGCGGCTGCAATCGCCAAGCACATGATCTGAGCGGCGGGCGCTCACGCAGTCCCTCTACCGAGGAGCGCCGTGCGCAGCCCCTGCACTGTCCCGTGCCGAACGCGGCACCGTCGATCATGGCGCTCGTCGTGAGTGGCGCCCGCAGCAGCAACCGGGCCAACCGGGCTCGGGTGGCCAACGACCCACCATGGTCGACTGGAGCGGCGCCATGGTGCGGATGATCAGCGCCACCATGCTTGCCGTGGCGATCCTCGTTGCCGTGGCGTCGGCCGGTGCCATCGCGTTCGTCGCGACCATCACCGGACCGGCCGGGGCGCCATCGGCCGGAGCGCTCTCCCGGATACCGCCGGAGATGCTGGCGTTGTACCAGCAGGCGGCGGCCACCTGCCCGGGGCTGTCGTGGACGGTCATCGCGGCGATCGGCACGATCGAATCGTCGAACGGCACCTCGACGCTGCCCGGTGTGCGATCGGGTGCCAACCCGGCCGGCGCCGAAGGCCCCATGCAGTTCGAACCAGCCACCTTCGCCGCCTACGACGAGCCGGTCCCACCGGGGGGCGCCGACCCTCCCAGCCCGTACGACCCGGTCGACGCCGTGTACGCGGCGGCCCGTGACCTGTGCGCCAACGGCGGGGCCGGTGGGGTCGACCTCTCGGCTGCGATCTTCGCCTACAACCACTCCCCCGCGTACGTCGAGTGGGTCCTCGGGCTGGCACAGACCTACCTGCAGCAGGCGCCGAGCCAGACAGGCGCATTGGCCAGGGCGGTCGCCGTCGACTGGGTGCTCAGCCAGGTTGGCGCTCCCTACACGTGGGGCGGCGAGGTGCCGGGCGCCGGCTTCGACTGCTCCGGGCTCGTGCAGGCCGCCTACCGCGTCGCTGGCATCAGCCTGCCCCGAGTCGCCCGTGACCAGCTGGCCGCCGGTTCGCTCCTGCCAGCCGGAGCGTCCCTCGAACCGGGCGATCTCGTCTTCTTCGGGCCGTCTCCCACGGACATCACCCACGTGGGACTGGTGGTGAGCCCCGGTGTCATGGTCGACGCGCCGCATCCCGGCGCCGCCGTGCGCCGCGAGCCGTTCCCGTCCGGCGTCGGATCCCGCTGGGGCTCCGACGTGCTCGTCGCAGCGACCCGCCCGGTAGGATAGGCTTTATTGCGTCAGATGCGGCACTGGTCGACCCCTGAGCACGGGTCCATCACGCTGAAGTTCGCTGGCTTGGCAAGGCCTTGAGGCGTCGACCAGGCCGTTTGCGCCTGTGGCAAACAGAACAACTACCGAGCACGACAACGATGTTGTAGGCGATGCAACAAGCACGAGGGTGACTCGGACTGCCGTATCCTCCGGGCGGCGACGATTGCCCCCCGGCTCCGATCGGACCTCTTCTCCCGGGCCGCTACCCGCTACCTCGACGAACTGGACAGCGAGTCGGTGACCCGGCAGATCGACCTCGCCGATCGTGCCGGGACCGTTCCGCCGTCCCTCTTGGACGAAGTGGGGCGAGGTCTCCGTCACGGATTGCGGTAGGGACCGCCCTTTCGGGCGGCCCCCCGCACAGATCCCAGCGTGCGGGACTACCGCACTGGGCTCCTGCCTCGGGTCCGAGCGTCGAAG
>JAJYAB010000197.1 GCA_021779775.1 Actinomycetes bacterium | reverse complement strand
CTCGATCTCGGCCCGGGGGGTGAGAGCGGCCACCGAGTCGATGACGATGACGTCGAGCGCGCCGGAGCGGATCAGCATGTCGGCGATCTCCAGGGCCTGCTCACCGGTGTCGGGCTGGGAGATCAGGAGATCGTCGATGTTGACACCGATGGCACTGGCGTAGACGGGGTCCATGGCATGCTCGGCATCGATGTACGCAGCGATCCCTCCGTTACGCTGGGCTTCGGCCACCACATGCATCGCCAACGTGGACTTGCCCGACGACTCCGGTCCGTAGATCTCCACCACTCGCCCGCGCGGCAAGCCCCCGATGCCGAGAGCCAGGTCGAGCGCCATGGCACCCGTCGGGATCGACTCGATCGCCATGTTGGCGTTCTCACTCATCCGCATGACCGATCCCTTGCCGAACTGCTTGTCGATCTGGGCCAACGCCATCTCGAGCGCCTTGTCACGTTCCATCTGGATCCATCTCCTCGTCTTCGGTCTCCGGTGAGGCTCCGAGCCACTGGCCGACCCTACGGACCGGGTATGACGGTGCCGGACCACCCGTCCGGCGCCGTACCTTCCAGGACTGTAGCGGCGAACGCATGTTCGATGGTGGATACCCCGACCGGAGCTCCCGGCGACCGCTGATCGCCCAACGGGACATAACATTCGCCAGCTATCGCTCCAGCAGCACCTGCTGCAGGTCGATGACCTCCCCGTGGACGCCGAGGACCGCCAGCCCAGGGATCCTTCCCCGCCGAACGGAGCCAGCTCTGACGTCTGGCTGGCCGGCGTCGCCGCGGCGCTCGACGGCAGCGGCCTCCGAGTCGCCGTCCAGCCGATCGTCGACCTGGCACTCGGGACAACCGTCGGCTACGAAGCCCTGTCGCGCTTCACCGGGCCGCCCGACGCCCCCCCCAACGTGTGGTTCGCCAAGGCGGCGGAGCTGGGCCTCGGCGCTCCCCTCGATGCCATGGCCATGCATCTGGCCCTCAGCCTGCGCAGGTCGCTTCCCCCGAACGCCTTCCTGTCGGTGAACGTCGACCCCACCCACCTGACCGACCCCGACATGACCGAGGTCTTCCGCCGGGCCGGCAACCTGTCCGGCCTGGTCGTCGAGCTGACCGAGCACAGCGAGATCGACGATTACGACGCCGTCAGCCGGCGGCTCCAGATCCTTCGGGACAAGGGTGCCCGGGTGGCCGTCGATGACGCCGGAAGCAGCCAGAAGGGCCTGCAATGGCTCTCCGTGGTGGCACCCGACCTGGTTCGCCTCGACCGGAGCCTGGTGGCCGACGTGGCGACGGACGAGAGCAAGCGGGCGCTCGTCGAGATGCTGGGCATCTTCGCCGCCGGGTTCGACGCTCAGATAGTGGCCGAGGGCATCGAGCGCCAGGAGGAGCTCGATGCTCTGGTCACGCTGGGTGTGCCGCTCGGTCAGGGGTACCTGCTGGGCCGGCCGTCGCTCGTGGACTGGCCAACCGTCGATCCCCACATCGCCACCCGGGTCCGGAGCCGGGTCGAGCAGACCAGGCTGCAGGCGAGCGCCGCCTCCGGCTGATCCTGGAGCACTGCTCTCCGGAGCATAGCCCCTCTCAGTGCTGCCGCCCCTCGCCCCACTCACCGGCCGTCGACCTCCGCGACCCAGCTGTGTCGCCAGCGCCCGACTGGCGCACCTTGGCCGGCATGGCACGGTCGCGCACCGCAGCGGGCATGGCTTCGATGATCCGCTGCAGCTGCTTCTCCGCATGGGCTGTCGCCTCGGCCACCTCATCAGCCGATCGGAGGATACGGAAACCTCCGCGGGTCGCCGGGCGCTCGGGTGTGACAGATACCGGTTTGACCTTGGGGAGCGTGGTACCGCCCACGCCGGACCGCATGGGTCGTGGGTCTTGGGACACCGGCACGTCCGGCTCCGGGTGCTGCTCGGCAAGGGCGCCGCGGGGTGCTCGGGAACGGGGTGCTCGGGAACGGGGTGCTCGGGAACGGGGTGAGGACGGCACGATCTACTGACGATACCCGCCCCGGGGACACGGTAACGATCGGTCAGCCGGGGTTGGACAGGTGCCGGCGCAACAGATCCAACGCCGACGTGCATGCATACTGGCGAACGCGGTCGCGATCGCCCGGCAGCTGCAGCTCTGCTCCGACCGGATGGGCATCTCCGGTCACCACGGCCACGAACACGGTCCCTGGCCGGCGACCGTCCTGCGGCTCCGGCCCCGCGACGCCGGTCACCGCCAGGCCGATATCGGCTCCGAGCACGCGTCGGGCGCCGTCGGCCATGGCCCTGGCAGCCTCGGCGGACACGACCGGGCCGGGAGGCACCCCGAGCAGGTCCCGTTTGACCTCGGAGGCATAGCTCACCACGGAGCCCCGGAACCATGCGCTCGCTCCAGGCACGGCGACGAGGCGTGACGCCACGAGCCCGCCGGTGAGCGACTCCGCCAAGCCCAGAGTGCGCCCCTGCACCTGCAGGCAGTCGGCCACCGCCGACTCCATCGTCTGGGCATCGATGCCGAAGACGGATGCGCCGACCAGGGCCCGCACCTGTTCCTCCTCGGCTTGCAGCAGCGCGGCTGCGGCGGCTTCTTCGGTGGCCTTGGCAGTGATGCGGACCTTGATACCCTCCATACCGCTGGCCAACAGCGCGATCGTGGGGTTGCCGCCGCCCGCGTCGAGCGCCTCGATCCGTGGCGCCAGCAGCTCGCCGAGCCCCGACTCGCTCATGCCCCAGGTCCGCACCACGCGGCTGACGATGATGCCGCCACCTCCTGCTTCGACCTGACGGCGGCGGAGGTCCGGGAGCACTCCCCTGGTGAACATCTCCATCATCTCGTAGGGGACCCCGGGCAGGGCGTAGACCACTTTGGCGCCGACCGGGCAGACCAGTCCGGGGGCCGTCCCCAACCGTTGGGCGATGGTCGACGCACCGTCGGGAACATCGGCCTGCCGGAGGTTGCTCTCGGGCATGCGACGGCCTCCAGCCTCGAAGGCGGCACGAATCCGCTCGGCGATGACCGTGTCGCGTCGCAACGGCACGCCGAGCACCTCGGCGATGGCCTGACGGGTGATGTCGTCGTGCGTCGGCCCGAGGCCCCCGCAGACTACGACACCCTCGCTGCGAGCCAAGGCGGTCCGCAGGGCGAGGACGATGCGAGCATGGTTGTCACCCACTGCCTGGTGGAAATGCGAGTCCACCCCGGCAGAAGCCAGCTGCTCACCCAGCCACGCCGCGTTGGTGTCGGCGATCTGACCGAGGAGCAGCTCGGTGCCCACCGCCAAGACCTCAATCCTCATCGGGCCACCCCTCCCATGCCCGGAAACCCGGGAGGTACGGCGATGGGGGCCGGCACGCTCGACCGATGGGCACGCCGGCTGTCCACCAGGTACTGGGCCCCCGTCACCAAGGTGAAGGCGACGGCCAGCCACAAGACACCGGCCAGCAGTGCATGGTGGTGTACTGCCGGTGGGAGCAGGCACATGCCGCCAGCCACGTCCTGGACCAACGTCTTCACCTTGGCAGAGATGCGGGCGGGGACCGAGATGCCGCGGCGCCCGAGGACCGTTCGATACCCCTGCATGGCCACCTCGCGGGCAGCGATCAAGAGCACCGGGACCCACGACACCTCGGCTCGTGCCGCCACCACCGCGAGGGCACCGAGGACCACGGCCTTGTCCGCCAGGGGGTCGAGGAACGCCCCGGAGCTGGTGACCCCCTGACGGCGAGCGATCCACCCGTCGAGGCCGTCGGTGGCGGCTACGGCGAAGCCGACGAGGAACGCCGCATAGGTCGGCCCCCACACGGCGACCATGACCACCACCACCGGTGCAGCCAGCAGGCGCGAGAACGTGACCGCATTGGCTGGCGTGGCCAGGGCCGACGGGCCAAAGGTCGACGCACGGACCAGGGGCTTCGACGGCATCATTCGACCGACCTACCTACCTGGCCCAGAGGTCCGGACCGGCTGCCGAGGTCACCACCACGTCGTGGAACTGCCCGGCGGCCAACGCGGTGGGCACCTGCACCACGCCGTCGATCTCCGGCGCTTCACGATGAGAGCGGGCTGACCCCGAATGGTCGACGAGGACCCGCACCGTCTGACCGACCAGGGCGGCCCTGCGCTGGGCCGTGATGGCGTCCTGCAGCTCGGCACACTCGCGGAGCCGCTCCAACGCGAGCTCCGGAGCCACCTGGCCGTCGAGGTCCGCCGCATAGGTGCCCGCCTCACACGAGAAGGTGAAGAACCCGGCCCAGTCGAGCTCGGCCGACTCGACGAACTGCAGCAGCCGGTCGTGGTCCTGCTCGGTCTCGCCGGGGTAGCCCAAGATGAACGACGACCGTAGGGCCGCCTCGGGCGCCGCCGACCGAATGGCGGCGATCCGGTCGAGGAACCGCTCCCCGTCCCCCCATCGGCGCATGCGCTTCACCAGCGGAGCTGACACGTGCTGCAGCGACAGGTCGAAGTACGGCACGCCGGTCGCCACGATGGCCTCCACCAGCGCATCGTCGAGCGCCGAGGGGTAGAGGTACAGGAGCCGCACCCATGGAACCATCGAGGAGACCCGACGCACGAGATCGACGATGGGACGCGACGGTCCGCGGCGCCGGCCGACACC
>JAJYAB010000196.1 GCA_021779775.1 Actinomycetes bacterium | reverse complement strand
GCCAGGCGGTCCACCTTGTGGACGACGACGGCCTCGACGTCGCCGTCCTCTTGGACCCGGGCCAGCATCGCCCGCAGGCGCGGCCGGTCGGCCGAACGGGCCGACTCGCCTTTGTCCACGTACTCGTCGACCAGCTCCCAGCCTTCATCGCGGATGCGCCGGACGCACGCCTCGCGCTGGGCGGCGATGGAGAACCCCTCTTCGGTCAAGTCCTTTTCGGCCTGCTCCTTGGTCGAGACCCGCAGGTAGATCACGCAACGCACCGGGAACCTCCTTTGCCGAGCGGTCCATGAGACCTCGACGTCGGCGAAAGGGCAAGGCCGTCGGCCCGGACCTCGATGGCGAGGGCGACGAGCGCCCGGGCGTAGGGGCGGAGGGCGTCGACCGACGGGACCGGCTCCTCGGCTTCGGTGTCACGTCGCGGGTGATGATGGACTCGCGATGGACGGCCCCCCGCCTGATCCTGGTGTCGCTGGCCCCGCTTGTCGTCACCTCGCGGGCCGTGATGGACACCGGTACCAGGGGCCCCGGCATCGGTGGGACTGGCCGGCTGCCGGCTGGATGCACCTCGCGGACGGCGGGGGACCTGGCCGTCGTGCTCCCCCACTCGCGGGGTAGTGGGCGCTTGCCGACCTGTTCGACCTCGCGGATGGCGGGGTAGTCCCCCGACCTGCTGGGACAGCGGGGTGCAGTCGTCGTTCCCCCTGGCAGGCGCCCGTCGAAGGGAGGGCTGCGGTCGACAGTTCGATCCCGTGTCGGTCATCGGCGGCTCCCGAGCCGCTCCCGGCGGGCGGCGACCCGGGCGAGGGAGTCCTCCAGGGGCGGCGGCAGGTCCGGCACCTCGGCGGCCGGGACAAGCGAGCCGCCACAGCACTGGCAGGTCACCGCCAGCGGCCCTTGTCCGTGCGGGTCGCACTCCACGTTGTGGGCCAGCGCGCAGCCCCGGCAGACGTAGAGGTGGCGGGCGTCGTAGGCGGCTTCGAGGTCGGCTCGCGCGACCCGCAGGCGGCGGTGGAGCGGAAGGGCATGAAGCTCGGCTGTCACCGCCTGCTCCCGGCGGGCCTCGTGGTGGGCCATGGCGTCTGCGGCCATCTGGTGCCCGTCGATCGGCGAGGCGGGTTCGAGGGTGTAGTCTGCGACGAGGTGACCGCCCGCCAGCGCCGCTGCCGCTCGCCGCAGGCGTGGGTCCGACAGCCGGATCGCCTCAGCTTGGGCGAGGAGCACGTCGGCCTGGGCGAGCCAGCATTGGCGGTAGAGGGCGCGCCAGGCAGCAACGAGAGACTCCGGCGGCACCGGGGCGGCACCCGAGCGCGCCTCGGCCCACCAGGCGACGGTGGCCTCTGCCAAGTCGGGGTGCTCGTCGGCCCACCTCTCGGCGGCCACGACGCCGTCGAGCACGTAGCGCACGGCGACGCCGGCCTCTGGGTCACCCAAGGCGGTGGCGAGGGCGGTGGCGTCCCGGGCGAGGTTCCCGGCGCCGACCCGGCGGCGCTGGTCGTCCCCTACTCGCCACGCGGCCTGCACACGCGTCACCACCCGGCGGTACTGGCGCACCTCGGGCGCAAGCAGCTGGGACAGGGTGGAAGGGGCGTCTCCGACGCTTGCGCGCCACACGGGCGCAACCACGGCCGCCTCAGGCGACGCGACGGCCGCGCACGCTGCTACCAGCTCCGCGTAGCGGGCGGGGTGCTCCTGTTCGTAGGGGCAGGGGCGGGGACGGTCCTTCTCGGCAGTGGCGAGGAACCGGTTCACCCGGGCTTCTGAGGTCGTGACGAGCAGCAGAGCCGGACAACACGGGTGGCGGTCCCACCAGATCGTCTCGGTGCAGTAGCGGCGGTGCCGTGCCACCTTGGCCCGCAGACGGGCCTGGTCCATGGTGGCGAAGTCCACCTCGACGAACGCACCGGCCACCGCGTCGGTGCCGTCGACGGTGAGCCGCAGCTCGACGTAGGCATCGGGACGGATGCGCCCCGGGCCGCGGTAGTCCGACCAGTCCTCCCAGGCGTCCTCGTCTCGGCGCCATGCCGCCAGCTCGAGGCCAGCGTCGTTGCCGACCTCGGACAGCGCCACGTAGAGACCGGCGATGGCTGCGGTGTGGCGCAGGAAGAGCGGGTTCGGCGTACCCTTTCCCGGTGCGGGCGACGTCCCCTCGACGAGGTGGGCGCCGGCCCGGGTGAGCCACCAGTAGAACGGTGCCGATCCCGACGCCGCGTACGGCCGGGCCCGCTCCACGAGCGATCGGCTGCGCAGCCGGGCGAGGCGGTAGTCCACGGTCCGCTCCGGACGACGCACGAGGGCGATCAGCTGTGGCGTGGTGAGCACCCGATGGGCGTGCAGCAAGGCGAGGATGTCGTGGTCGATGCCCGCCAGACGATCGGCCCCCGCCGACACCGTCGCAGCGCGGCCCGCGGTCACCGCCGCCCCCCGCCGATCAGGCGGAGAAGGATCACGACCAACCTTCCCCAACAGTCGGGGTCTTCCCGCCTCACCGGATCTGCGCCCTGAGCAGCGCCTTCGTGCCCGTGAGCCTCGCGGATCGCCAGGGGAGCGATCCGCGACGTCCCCCGCCTTGTCCTGTCCCGAGGCCCGCTTGGGTCTCGGTAGCGGTGCGACGGGCGTGCTCGGCGATGGGAACGGCACCGGCGGGCAGCGGCGGATCGGTGACAACGCGGGACGTGGCGGTGGTATCGCATGGACCTCCTTTGGATCGGTGACTGGCCTCCATAGGAAGAACAAGGGGATTCGAGGCGAATTTGGACAGACCACTTGTCTTCGTCGGCGTCTTGGCGGGCGCCGCCGTGGCTCGACGAGCGTCCTCCACCAGAAGAACAAGGGGTTCGGGGCCGAAATTCAACAAAAGAAGTCCGCCAGCCCGCCCTCGGGCTCGGCGCGGCGGGAGGGATGACAGGCGCTCCATCACCTATGAACCGGCGGATGGGCGCCGATTGGCGACAAACCTTCAGCCGCCGCCTGCGGACCGGTACGCCCTCGCGGCGATTCACGGTCTGCTGGTCGCCGACGTCGACGCGGCTCTCGCCCTCACTTTGGGGCCCGGCCCCCGCTGGCGCCCGATTGTGTGCCGTCGACTTTCGGCCTATAGCTGGCGTGACCAGCCGAGGTCGACGTTCACTGGGATGCGCCCAGCGGGACTCCACCCGGCCGCCGAGCACGCCGCCCTCCGGCTCGTGACCATCGAACGTCTGCAGGGACCTCCAGCGGAGCGGAGGAGAGCGCCCGTCGTACGTTGAGATCGCCTCCGCCGGGCCACCCACCGCTGCGGCAGCGGAGGAGCAGCACTCGAAGGAGGCGTACCGCTGAGCGGGTCGCCCAACTGGGAGCCTCCATCTCCGCCTACTGTGTACAGATGTCCTTCGACCCCGAGGAAGCTGTCTACTTGGGCGAGCTCGAGCTGGAGCTGCGTCGGGTCGAGGAGTGGCCGGTTGACTCACCGCTGGGGTTCGTGATCCACCTGGCCCCGCGCACTCGCGGCAAGCTCGGCGAACACTTGGTCGCGAAGATCGCCACCAAGCTCGGGCTTACCAACGCACCCTCCGGCAGCTCAGATTTCGACCTCACGGTCGTCAGGCACTCAGGAGCAACGAAAGTCGAGGTAAAGTTCTCCACCGAAGAGCTGCCGAGGTTCCAGCAGGTTCGCGATCCGCGGCGCCAGGGGGTGATGAAATATGACGCCTTGCTCTGCCTGTCAGGCAGACCTGACGGGTTGGTGTATTGGGTCGTCGAAGCCGGAGATGTGGCTGCACTCATCGACTCGGGCGCCATCACGATCCAGCATCAAGATAGCAATACCCACTGGTTCTACCCGTCAAGGACCAGCCAGGACGTCTACTCGAGTTTTCGGCGCGACTTTCGACAACTGAAGGAATGGATGACGTCGTAGTTGCCCACTCGTGACCGGCGCGAGCTTTCTCAAAAGAGCGCAGCCGGGATGTCGTCTGGGCACGGCATGGGATCTCCCTGGGTTGTCAGATAGCTGACTCCGCTCGGACCCAGGCGGCGTTGCATAACCGCCACGGCCTCGGGATTATCGTCGATCAGCAGGAATCGCCGCCCTAGCTGGCGAGCAACGGCTCCCGTCGTCCCGCTTCCGGCGAAGAAGTCCAGCACTCGGGCTCCCGGTGACGAGGAAGCCTGCACCACACGACGGAGGATCCCCTCGGGCTTTTGGTTCGGGTAGCCCGTCTTCTCCTTACCGTTAGTAGGCACGATCGTGTGCCACCAAACATCCGTCGGGACCTTGCCGCGCTCCACCTTCTCTGCCGTGACAAGGCCGGGCGCCATGTAGGGAATGCGCTCAACCGCGTCTTGGTCGAAATAATAGTGAGCTGGATCACGGACGTAGACCAGGATCGTGTCGTGCTTAGCGGGCCAGCGGTTCTTCGGCCGGCCGCCGTAGTCATAGGCCCAGATGATCTCGTTCAGGAAGCAGTCACGGCCGAAGATCTCGTCAAGAAGGATCTTGCAGTAATGGGCCTCGCGGTAGTCGATGTGGAAGTACATGGTGCCGTCGTCGGCAAGCAGGCGACGGGCCTCTTCGATGCGCGGTCCGATGAAGCCGAGGTAGTCGTCGAACTCGTCCCCGTAGGACTTACGTCCGGTT
>JAJYAB010000195.1 GCA_021779775.1 Actinomycetes bacterium | reverse complement strand
CTACAGCGACCCTACGCTGGGGGTGTGACGGTCGGAGCTCCGCCCCGAACTCGCTCGACCCCATGGCTGAAACCAGGGGCTTGCGCTCGCAGACCGGTCATGCTTTTGCAACCATGGACGAACTGCGGGCCGGTGTCGAGGACTACGTTTGGCCCGCATCAAGCAAGCTGTGCATACCGTGTCTACTTTCACTGGGGAACCCCAGCCTTCGGAGTCGGCATCCACCGATGCCTGGGTTCCAACCTTGCCCGGATGGAGTTGCGGGTCGCCCTCCAAGCCTTCCTCCGGCGCATCCCGGAGTTCGCCGTCGTCGACGACGAGTCGGTCCGGTACGCCGGCGGTCAGATCCGCGGACCGCGAGACCTGCCGATCGTCCTCGGGGCCCGTCCGGGTTCCCTGGTGACGGCGTGACAGCGAGGGTCCCTGCCGGCATGGAGGAGCAAGCTGGGCAGGCGGTGCTCAACTGCCCGGAGCACGCCATCACCGTGACCGATCCCGAGTGACGGATTGCGTGCAATGACGGCGAGCCGCCTCGTTCCCGGTCAGCCGGTGATCGGGTGGGTCGGCGTCGTCCCGTTCGGGAGCAGCAGATCGAACCCATCCGGCGTGTTAAGGAACCCCGGTGCCGTCCCCGGGGTGCCCGGCGTGCCGTACTGCCACACCAGGGCGCCGGTGGCCGGGTCGATGGCAGCCATCCGGTCACGGTAGTCGTCGTTGGTCATGAACACGCCGCTCGGCAGGAGCTCCACCAGTGACGGGTGGTCGAGCGCTCCGAGGCCCGACGCCGGCGCGTACTTGTACAGGATCTGCCCTGCCCGGTTGAACTCTACGATGGCGCCAGGCTTGGCATAGTCGGCGATCAGGTACAGGTCCGGTCCGATCTGCTGCGGATCCGACGGGTAGGCCAGCGGCAGGTGCACGGTCCACACCAGCGTGCCTTGGGGCGTGTACTCGCTCACCCAGGAACCGTGGATCTCCGACACCAGCACGTTCCCGTCGGCCAGGGGCGTGTCCCCGTTGGGATAGCCCACGTCCACCGGCGGGTGATGGGTGCAGTTGCCGTCGGTGCCGATCTGTCCCACCGGCACCTGGCTGTGGGAGATGAACAGGATCCGGCAATTCAGGGCATCCGCCACGGTGATCTCGCCGTTTCTCAGCAGGTAGGCGTCGTCCGGTTGGTCCAGGTAGCCGGGCCCACTGCCGGACACCCCGGGGTGGCCGTAGCTCCACAGCAGTTTGCCGGACGGGTACCCGATGATGACGATGGTGTGGTTCTCCTCCTGGTTGGAGATGATCTCGGTCCCCTTGGCCGCGAAGAACGCATCGTCGGGGAAGTAGAACCCACCGGCGGGAGCCGGGGCGCTGGCCGACGGATAGGTCCAGACGATGTGGTCTCCGGGGGTCATGGCCAGCAGGCGATCGTTGCCGCGGTCGGCGACCAGCAGCGTGGCTCCGTAGTACGGCGAGCCTGCCCCATGGTGGCCGGCAGCCCCGAACAACGGGTTCGGCGTCAGCATCTGCACCGAGGCGGTCAGCGCCCCCGACGACTCGCCGCCCACGATCCATGCCCGGCTGCCGACGACGGCGATGCCGGCGTAGCTGGTGGGCACGATGAGGTTGCCAGCGTTCAGCATCGTGCCCTTGGCGGGGTCGAAGGCCCATATCGCTGTCGACGCCGGCCCGGGGCTGGCGGTGGCGCCGGTCTGTGCCGCACCGCCGGCGACGTAGATTTGCCCGCCGAGCACCGCGGCCATCGCCCCTGCCAAGGGCCCGGGAAGGTGGCCGACCACCGACACCTGGTGTGTCGCCGGGTCGATCCTCTGGATGCTGTCCACCGCCTGGCCGGCGGACGCCCCGGTGACCGCCTGGCCACCGAACACGTAGATCGCCCCCCCGAAGGCTGCCGCTGCCGGGTAACGCACCGGAACCGCCAAGGTGGCGACAGTCGTGAAGTGCTGCCCGTCGGTGGTGGCCAGCACGTTGGCGTCGGGGTTGGTGCCGTCATAGCCGCCGACCACGTACGCCGTAGTGCCGATGGTGACGCCAACCGCGTCCGAACGCGGCTGTGGCAGTTGCCCTGCCACGATCGGGGACACCTTGCCCGACGCTCCGACCGGCGCGGCGAACGCCTCGACTCCGGCGGTCGTGGTAGGGGAGCCCCCACCGAGGACCAGGTCGTGGCCGCCGACCGAGGCTCCCGCCGCGTCGTGCACCGCCGAGGGGAGTGCCCCGAGCGCGGACAATGTGCCGGTGACGGTGTCGAGAGAGAAGACCCCGCTCGCCGACGACTGCCCGGCGGACAGGCCACCGGCGATGACGAGCGCGCTGCCGGCTCCGGGCAGGACCAGCTCGCGCGATATCGGGGCGGACAGGGACCAGGGCAGCACGCCGGATTCCACGGCGGCAACAGTGTGGGACACCAAGCTCGCGACAGGGACACGCGGCACGGCCTTCGTGCTGCTGCCCGAGGAGGAGATCGCCACGGCACCGACGGTCACGACCACCACGACCACCCCGATCGCCACCATCCGCCTGCGGACGATGGCGCGCCGCGCCCTGCGTCGCCGAGCACGCATCCCTCCCAACCGGATGGGGGATGGGGGCCGGATGCCTCCGCTCGCGTTGTTCATCAACTCAACTTCCCGTGAGGACAGGTTCCCGTGAGGACAGGGTTCGACGCAGCACCAGACGGCGGCTCCGACGCCCGTCCGGGCCGATCAGGACCGTCACAGTGTAGGAGGCCCCAAACACCCGGAAGGCTCGGGCTCAGCGGTCGACAGTGCCCATGTCGGCGTACCGGTCTCCGGCCGGCGTCCCCACGTGCCGGTCGATCCAGGCCAGATCCTCGGACGTGAGCACCACGTCCGCGCCGGCCACGTTCTCCTCCAGCCAGCGCCGCTGCTTGGTGCCCGGGATCGGGACCAGGTCGTCCCCCTGGGCAAGGACCCAGGCGAGCGCCAGCTGCCCAGGCGTGCAGCCCTTGCGGCGGGCAAGCTGGCGCACGTTGTCGACCAATGCCAGGTTCTGGTCGAAATTGTCCCCGGCGAACCGCGGGTACCGCTCAGCCCGGGTGTCGCCCTCGGGGAGATCCGACGGCGAGCGATAGGCGCCGGTGAGCATGCCCCGGCCTAAGGGGCTGTAGGCGACGAAGCCGATGCCCAGCTGTCGTACCGTCGGCAGGATCTCCTCCTCGACGTGGCGGGTGAACAGGCTGTACTCGGTCTGCAAGGCGGTGATCGGATGTACGGCGTGTGCCCGACGGATGGTGTCGGGTGCCGCTTCGGACAGCCCGAGGTGACGGACCTTGCCCGCGTCGACCAGTCCTGCCATGGCCCCCACGGTCTCCTCGATGGGAACTGCCAGGTCGACCCGGTGCTGGTAGTACAGATCGATCTGGTCGATGCCCAGACGGGCCAACGACGCATCGCACGCCCATCGGACATAGTCCGGCCTGCCGTTCACCCCGACCCATGATCCGTCGGCTCGGCGCTCGTTGCCGAACTTCGTGGCCAGGACCACCTCGTCGCGGTGCCCGGCGATCGCCCGCCCGACCAGCTCCTCGTTCGTGAACGGGCCGTACATGTCGGCGGTGTCGAGGAACGTGCAGCCGAGCTCGAGCGCCCGGTGGATGGTAGCGATCGCCTCGCCTTCGTCCGCAGTTCCGTAGAACTCCGACATCCCCATGCACCCGAGGCCGACAGCGGAGACGGTCAACGATCCCAGCGAGCGTGTGTTCATAGCGTTCACGGTACCCATTCGGTGTTGCCGCGATGCGAGACCCGGCAGGAGAACCACGGCACAGGGGGTTCTCAGCCTCCGGGCGTCGGGACCTCTCCGGGTTCAGTGGTGGGGCTGGGCGCCTCCGGCCGCCAGTACGCCACCAGCAAGGCGGCTGCCCCTCCAACCCCGGCCACCAGCGCGATGCCGAGCCCCGTCCATCCGGCGAGCCGGTCGAGATCGGCGACGTGGTCGAGGCTGATCCGTCCCGCGCCGAGCACGGCGACGGCCAGGCCCAGCACCGTGAGGGTCATCACGTACTCCCACCCTTCGCCAGGCCGGAAGATGAAGAAGCCGTTCCTTCGATGGTTCGTGATCCAAGCGACCACCATGACCCCCACCACGCCGGCGCCGGCAAACGGCGTCAGCAACCCGACCAGCAGTAGCGAGCCGGAGACGAGCTCCATCAGGCTGGCGGTCCATGCGTGAAGGCGACCGGGCCGCATCCCGAGGCTCTCGAACCATCGGCCCGTACCGGCGATCTTGCCGCCTCCGAAGATGTGGTTCCAGCCATGGGCCACGAACACCGTACCGACGACGGCACGCAACAGGAGGAGCCCGGCATCGATGCTGCTTTGGGTGTGCACGACAGGACAGGGTAAATGCCGGTTCCGGTTGCCGCCGGGCAGCGCCAGATGCTCGGCGACCAGCACGACAAGGTGCGCGATGTGCCACCACATCGCAGTGGTCCCTCGTATCCAGGCCATCATGCTGCCTGGCGAGAAGTGCCAGGTGAGCGTGACGGTAGTGCCTGCCGCTACAGCGGTTTGGCTTGGGTAGAGGTAGACATACAACGTAGGAGGAGGTGTTGGAGCGGGAGAAGGTACCGGCGTCGAGGCGGGCGGGTTCGTTAT
>JAJYAB010000194.1 GCA_021779775.1 Actinomycetes bacterium | reverse complement strand
TCCTCTACCGTCTCGTCCGGCGGATCCCGGGAGTGCTCCGCGTCCACCGGATGGACGCGGCCACCGAGGACACCGAGATCCTGGTGCTCCGCCATCAACTGGCCGTGCTGCGCCGGTGCGTGCCGTCGGGTTCGCGACGCGGCGAACGTGCTGTAGCGGCGCCGTGCATATGCAGCTGCATACGCACGCGCCTGATCAAGGTGGCGAGCAGTCGGTGATCAGTCCCGAGAAACTCGTCCGAGCTACGCGCTACGAAGGTGCTCGCGAAGCGCCCGGCGGATCACCTCGGACACCGTGGTTCCCTCCTCCTCGGCGCGTTGGGCGGCCGCTGCCCGAAGGGCAGGCTCCAGGCGAACCGAGTCGACCGCCTTTGCCGTCTCACCCATCGGTGGTCGGCCCGGTCCCCGACGACGACTACGGAGCTGGCCGGGCTCGTAGCCGCGCTCGGCTTCCTCCGCCAGCTCCTCGATCATCTGCTCCGTGACCAGCTCTCCGCTCTCGGTGTGACCGTAGACGCGCTCTGGCATCACTCGTCCTCTCCGAACAGCTCTTGGCCGGTGCGGCGCCGAAGCGAAGCCCCATCGCGTGGATCACCAGCTCGTCACCTTCTGCTTCCATGACGATGAGCTCGAGGAGGTTTCCGGCGTCGTCCGGGCCGACGAGAGGTACCGTGGCAGGTCGTCGCCGAGTGCGGCCCATGCGAGAGCGTGCTCGTAGGCGTGTTCGATGTCCTCGTCGGCGACGCGGTGTCGGCGCGCCGTTCGATGGATCTCCACACGGAATACGTGTATTACGACAATGCGCCTCGCAGCACGCCTCCGGTCGTCACACGCTGGCATTGCGGAGGCCGGAGAGGCCACCAGGGCCCTGGTCATGCCCGCGGTACACCCTTGGGCCATGATGGAGCCGTGGCACCGACCGTTCTTGACCGCGAACTGTACGACGAGGCCCTCGCTGCCGAGGTGCTTGGCGTCCCGCGCGCCACCCTCCACTACTGGTTGGAAGGCGGCGAGCGGCGGGAGCGGACCTACGCGCCGGTCCTGAGGCCGACGGCTACCGGCTCGCACGCCGTGACCTGGGGCGAGCTCGTCGAGGCTCGCTACCTTCGGGAGTACCGACGCTCCCTTGGCGCGACGATGCAGCGCCTTCGGGCCTTCATCGAGCACCTTCGAGACGAGATCGGAGTGCCGTACCCCCTCGCCCACGCCCGGCCATGGGTAGGGCCAGGCCGGCACCTGTTCATCTCGGCCCAGGAGCAGGCGGGACTTCCCCCCGAGCTGTGGGCCTGCGTCGAACCTCAGAGCGGGGTGATGCTGCTCCTCCCGCCCGCCAAGAGCTTCCTCGAACGAGTCGAGCTCGCTGGCGAGGAGAACGGAGCGATAGTGCGGCTCCGCCCGAGCGGACCTGACTCAGCCGTGGTCATCGACCCGGAGGTCCGCTTCGGGTCCCCGGTGGTGAGCGGGATCCCCACCGCGACGATCGCCGAGCAGGTCGCTGCCGGGGACTCGGTCGAGAGCGTCGCCCGAGACTTCGATCTGGACCTGGCGACCGTCATCGACGCCTTGTGCTTCGAAGGGGTTGACCGGCAGCGCGCCGCATAGGCGCGCTGGTGACGATCCGCTTCTCCATCGACGCGGATCTGCTGGGGTGGCGAAGATCCTGGCAGGTGTTCGCTCGGACGTGACCTACCCGGGCGACCCCGGCGGGCGGGGCTCGGATGGCTTCGAGCGGCCACCGTGTCCCGTGCAGCCAGGCGACAAGGACGTCGACTGGATACCGCAGGTTGCCCGAGCCGGCTGGATCATCATCAGCAGGGGGCGGTTCATCGATGCCGGTATGCGGAGCGTCGATGTTGGATCCGGTGCACGATCACGACATTGGCTGCATCGTCGACGCTGTAGATGACCCGGTAGTCGCCCCGACGGGCGGAGAACAGCCCGCCGAGCGCTCCGACGAGCGGCTTGCCGAGTCGGTGAGGGTTCTCGCTGATCGGGCCTCGGACGGCGACGAGCGCGGCGTCGCGGACCTTGGCCGGAAGCGTGTCGAAATTCCGGAGACCTTCTGGGGTGATCCGGATCTCGTACGCCATCCAGGCGGCAGTTCAGCCGGGGGGCAACGGGAGCAGCTCACCGCGCGCGGCCTCGGATCGCGATCGGGCCAGGGAAGCGACGAGGTCGGGATCGGCCAAGATGCCGAGGGTCTCCTCGAGCGACTCGAGATCATCAGGGCTCACGAGCACGAACGACGGGCGCCCGTTACGGGTCACCAGTATGCGCTCATGCTGGTGCTCGACGCGCTCGGCGAGCTCGGACAGGTGGGCCTTGGCCTCGGAGAACGGCAACGTGTCTGCCATAGGTCAATATTCTGACCTATTATGGCGATGGGCGCAAGACCCCAGCCGGGGCATCTCGGTCGGTCCACTTATCGCCTGGCGGGTGTAGAGCTCGTCATCCTCGGCCGGCTCGTCGCCTGAACGGCCCGGCTCGTCGCCTGAACGGCCCGGCTCGTCGCCTGAACGGCAGAGATGATGTTCTCGACGCCCACACCCGACAAGCTCATACGATGACCACGGAGCGCAGGCCGACGCCGCCCTCCGACGTCTCGTCTGGACTGGTATCGGGTTTCCTATAGCTACCGCTGGGGCAGATGGGTATGATGATTTTCGAGTCCTGCGGTACTGCTCCGTGGGGAAGTCGCAAGTCCCGGAGGGCCAGCCCGAGGACACCTTTAGTGGCGTCGTCTAGGGCGGGAGCCGGGACTTACGCATGTCGGGGGCCAGGATCGTCGTCGATGTAGATCAGGTCGCCGATGACGCCCGCCTGGCACAGTCGGTCATAGTGGTAGTGGTCGGGGTTGCCGAGCAGGAACCCTCGTACGGCCCCGCAGACACCGTCGGCGAGCCACAGGAACGGCTCGGCTTTCGGACGCCAGTGGTAGGCGAGGGCACCGGGGGTTCCGAGATCCTGTAGCACGTCGAGGATCACGGCCCGGTCCCGGGCGTCCTGGGCCGCCCGGGTCTCGATGATCAGTTCGGTGGTCCCCTCGACCAACAGCAGCGGGATGATGTGGCGCAGCCCGGCCGCTCGGGCGGCTTCGGTTTTCTTGCGTCCGGTCGGGTAGTGGACGCAGATGTGGGAGACGGCGCCGACCTTGATCAGGCAGTCCACGAGACGGGTCTTGGCGGCCGGCCCTTCGCGATGCCAGTGGAACGGCCGTTTCCGGCCCGACTCGATGAGCACGGCGCTCAGCGCGGCGGCGGTGGCCGCTTCGTCGGCACCCACCACGGTGGCGCCCACCACGTAGGCGATGCCGCCGCGCAGCTCCGGGTTGGTCTCGTCGAGGGCCGCTCTCATCGCACCCGGGTCCGGGCTGCGGGACGCGACGAGCTGCTCTGCTTGCCGATGGGCCCGAACGGGGCAGCCAGGGTGTAGCGATGCTCGGCGGTGTAGCCCACCGGGGAGAGCGGGGCTTTCTTGTAGGTCTTGTCGGTGGTGAGCAGCCCGCGCCCGCCGAGGCGGTCGATACCCCGGGCGAGGGTGTCGGCGGAGATGCCGTACCAGTCGGGTCCCTTCTCGAGAGGGAGACGGAAGCCGTCGCCGAGGCTGCGGGCGACGAGCAGGACGGCGAGCTCGGGCAGGGTCAGGACCTGGTACCAGCGGTGATCGTCGTCGGGGCCGCTCTGCCAGAGCGCGAAGGGGACCTTAAGGTGACTGTCCCCGGTCTCGCCGGGCGCGGTGTAGGAGACACCGGTGCCGTCCTCGCGTCGCAGTGTGACGATGGCCATCCTGCGGCGGTGGTCGCGGGTGACCAGCCCGTAGCGTTCCAGGCGCAACCAGATTTTCGACACGGTGGAGGTGGCCGTCTTCGATTGGGGCAGGTTCAGGCCGAGGGCCCGGGCCCACACTGCGGCGGGGAGCCCGGCGTCCCACGGCGGGGCGCTCGCTTTGGTCAGCAGCAACAGCAAGAGGAGGAGCCCGCGGCGGTCGCCGGCGGCCACGAGGGGAGCCAATGGACCGGGGCGTATGTCCCCGTTGTCTTCCCTGATCTGCAGGAAGGTGCGGCGCAGCGGGAAGCCCTTGCCGGTGCGACGGGAAACGGTGACGATGTGGTCGACGGTGTCGGAGGGCGTGGCCTCGGGGATTTCGGTATCCTGGGTTGCGGTAGCCACATCCGGAACAGTACCAGGAGGTGGCCGTGATCACCGTGCTTCTGGCTGCTTTCGACCGGTCGATCGAAACCGGTTCGATCGCTTGTTTAGCGGTATCTATATGATACCCGCGTACGATCACCCCTGCGAATACCGAATACCACTACCTAATACTCCATTCTGAGGGTGGATGGTCTTCGTGGCGACCGATCACGTCCCGTCGTGCCGAATCCGTGGCCGGACCTGAACCATCTCTGTCGATTTCATTCCCCTCCCGCCTCCTATGTCGAGATTGGAGTGGGCCTCCCCCACCACCCCCCCGGTGGGCAGCGCCACTCGGTCCCCCTCCTGCGGACCCGGCCACCCGAACCGCCTGCACCACTTCGAGGCTGTCTGCCTGCACATCGATCCTCAGCGCGGGTGTGTCCGTGTGGATGCGAAGGATATGTGTTCCCGCGATGAAATACAGCCACTGGCCATCGCTGCGAAGATTG
>JAJYAB010000193.1 GCA_021779775.1 Actinomycetes bacterium | reverse complement strand
CTCAACAGGCTGAATCGACAGGTCGCCGGTCTGACGACCCAGGTGGCCCGCCAGCCGGGCTGGCAGCACGTGGCGACCTACGGGGACCAGGACACCGGTCTCGGCCGGCCGGGCCTGTCTCGGCTGCTGGCCGAGGCGCCCGGCCGGATCGACGTTCTTGCTGTCGACGGGTACGGGCGCCTGTCCCGAACCGGCGGGAGCTGGATGCGCTGCTGGCTCAGCTGGGCGGCGCCGGGGTCCGGGTGGTCGTGCTCCGTCCCTCGGCGGGGCGCCGGTTTGCCCGGTTGGTGGCAAACCTGGCGCTGGCAGACGTGATCGGCGAAGCCGCACGTTGACCGCCGCCCCTTCGGCTATCGGTAGCTATCTGGTGCCGAGCACGGCGACGACTGCGCCGAAGGTCATGAACGGTGCCATCGGCAAGCTCGACTGGCGTCTCCCGACGATGCGGGCTGACAGCACGACAACAGCGGCCGCGAGGAAAGCGATGAGGGTGGCCGGTACGACCGGCGACCAGCCCAGCCAGCCGAGGTAGAGGCCGACCACGGCCGCCCACTTCACGTCTTTTCTGAACTAGCGGCGACCGCTATGGCAGTCGCATACACGATCCTCCCCATTTGGGACTAGCAAGCCGACTACGTATCCGCCACCAGGATCCACTCGTAAGAAACGGGCCTGAGTCCGTCAGTACGTTGAGAAAACCAGGGCAAAAACGAAGACGGATCGACGCTTCGGACGTCAGCAAATCCGGCACGCTTCGCGATTTTCTCAATGTCCCCGGGTGCCATGAATGTGATGTGCGGCTCATCGCCCTCGGCCGACGCTGCTCGTGCCAGATCGTCGAACTCCCTCGATGCCGAGTCCATAAGGTCCTTGGTCACCGTGTAGGACGCAATGAGTCGAGACCTGGGAGCCGCCATCTGCACGACCGAGCCAAACGTGGACTCAACTGCTTCGACGGTGAGGTACACGATCACTCCGAGCCAGGACCAGATCGACGGCCGGAGGGGATCAAATCCTGCGGCCGTCAACCCATCGGAGAGTTGCTGACCGATGGAAAAATCCACCCCGACGAAATGAAGGTTCGATGTGCATTCCAAGCCGACCGACTCTGCCCTCATCCTCTTCCAGGCTTGAGTCGCTGGGTGATCGACCTCAAATAGTTCGAGATCGCTCATCAGGTCCTCTCTGCGCCAAGCGAATGAGTCGAGGCCGGCTCCCATGATGACGTATTGGTCGATCCCGGTCCGGACTGCTCTTTCGACCTCCTCATCGACAAAGCGGGCGCGCTGGCTCGGGAGTACTCGAGCAACCCGGGCAACTCCGTCCGGGATGGCCGAGAAGAGATCCCGAACGTCATCTTCTGACGAATCGGCCAGAAGAAGGGCATAGGGATCCTCGAAGATCGGGTGCCTGTCGAGGAGTGAATGTGCGGCACGAACTTGGGCTGCGAAAACAGCCGTCTGACTGACGTTGTCCACTGCGTCAAGTCTGCCCGGTGCCAGTAAGGAGAGCTGTGACCCTGCGGATGCAGATCAAGAGCCGCATCCACACGACCCCCGCTGTTCGAGCCAAGTCGGGCTGGGTGCTGTGGCCCGGGGTCGGTGACCGTTGCAGCACAATCCCGTTAAGCCGCCACGATGACCATCGCCAAGGCGCCGATCAGCATGAATGGTCCGAAGGCGATTCGGGTGGAACGCGAGGACCGCCCGGTGATCATCCGGGGAGCCAGGTAGGCAGCGGCGAGCAGGAAGCCCAGGATCAGGCCGGCGATCAGGGTTCTCCATCCGAACCAGGCGAGAGCGAAGCCGAGTAGGGCTGCGAGTTTGCAGTCACCGAACCCGAGGCCAGAAGTTGCCAGCGCCAGGATCGTGTAGGCGGCGAAGGCGGCTGCTCCGCCGATTATGGCCTGGAGAAGCTGGTGTTCTCGATGGTCGATGATGCCGGCGGCGAGGAAGAGAGCGACGACGGAGATCAGCGTCGGAGCGAGGATGGCGTCGGGCACTCGGAGGGTGGCCCAGTCGATCGCCGCAAGCGCCATGGCGGCGATGGTCGCCACGCCGAGGGCGGCGAGGACGAGGGGTGGGTGGATCCGCAGCGCCAGGAGGCCCAACAGTCCGGCGCCGAGGAGCTCCATAATTGCCGGAGGAGCGGCGACCCTCTCACCGCAGTCGGAGCAGCGTCCTGTGAGGGCGATAGAGCCACTGACCGGGAGCCGTCTGGACGCGACGGGTCGCGCCCAGTGTGAGCAGCGACCTCGTTGTGGGTCGTCGTGGGGTGCCCGGTTGGCGGCGATGGCTGCCCGCACACCGGGCCCGGCAACGACTCCTGCCGAGACAGCCACAACGACTGCCACCGCGTTCACGGCTGGTCGGGCCGGGTGCCGCTGAGCCGGCCGGCCGAGGGTCGAAAGTCGGGCATGCCGAGGAAGGTCGTCTGATGGCGGCCAGCCAGCTGGCCCATGGCGCTGAGCTTGGCCTCAGCAGAGGCGATGCTGACTTCCAGGCCGGCGATCTCACCACGCCAGCCGTGTTCCTCGGCCTCGGTCATGCGGTCGTGCAGGTTGGTGAGGATCTCTTCCAGGCGGTGGTGCTGGGCCGGATCCGGGCGCAGCGCGGGGCAGCGAATGCAGGCGTGCTCATGGACGCACGGGGTGCCGAAGTCCCGGGTGCACACGCCCAGCTCGACCTTGCGAAGCTCGAAGTGGGTGAGGAACTCGTCCCACTCCTCCGGGCTCAGGTCGCGGTATTCGTCGCTGGGTCGGAGCGCTCGGCGGCGGGCGAGGAAGGCGCGGTGGTGACCAATGACGTCTTCGGGGTAGATGGCGGCGTATCCGAGGGTGGTGTTGAGGTTGGCGTGCCCGAGGATCTTCGCGGCGATGTGCGGGGGCAGCCCGGAGCGCAAGGCGTCGGTGGCGAAGATGCGCCGGAAGTCATGCGGGGTGAAGTGAAGCGGCGTCCCGGAGGGGTCGGTGAGCTCGGTGCCGGCCATGGCCCGGTTGAGGGCTTCGGCCACGAAGCGGCGGGTGATCGGTTTGTTCAGTCCGCCCAGTGCGTGCTGGAACAGGAACGGCATGAGCGGCGACCACTGCTTTTCGAACGAGTCCCATAATCCAACCAGGGGCATGGCTGCCTCGTCGCCACGGACCCGGTCGATCATGGCGGCGAGCACTTCGCCGAGTTCGGGTGAGACCAAGATGAGCCGCTCGGTGTCGGTCTTGGATGGGGCGACCTGCAGCATCGGGACGACCTCGCCGGTCGTGGGCAGGGTGTAGGCACAGAAGCTGTGATGGGTGAGTTCGAGCATCTCCTCGATTCGCATCCCGGTGTGGCGCAGGACCTCGACCGCGGCCCACCCCCAGAACGTCTGGTCCTCCTTGAAGGTCAGGTCCACCCGTTGGCCGGTCTCTTCGCAGACGACGTACACCTGTGCTGACGGTTTCGCCGGCACGCTGCGGCGGTAGCCCTGCCCACCCACCTCGAAACGCTCACCGGGTGCCGCTGCGCTGGCCGCGACCAGTAGCACGGCGGCGCGCTCCTTGTGCTCGGCGACGACACTGACCAACACGGGCAGGACCGGTGCCAAACTCCGGGTGCGTTGGTCCATGGCCGCTTTGCGGTGCAGGCGGCGCTTCTTCAGCGAGAGGTCGGCGGCGCGCACCGGGCAGGGCGCCACGAACCGGCCGAAGCGAACGGGGTCTTCGAGACCCCAGTGGGCCAGGTCCGCGTAGAAGCTGCGCACCGTCATGTAGGTGATCTCCGGCACCTGCCGGTGCTGGCCCGCCAACGGTCCGCCGGCGATGGTGCCCATGCGCTGCTTCCAGGCGGCAGCCACCTCGGGAGCCAAACGCAGCGAATCGATGCCGGGGTGGTGAACCTCGAGGTCTTTCCAGAACAGCCGTCCGAGATGGTTGGCGATGTTGGCCAAGGAGGTGTGATCGATAGCCGGTTTGCGGGCGGCGAGGTAGTCGACCAAGAGGTCACGGATCGGCCCACAGGCGAGGTCGTAGCGGCCGATGAGCTCCGCGCAGCTGAGCGGGCCGCGCCGGGTGGCGGCGGTCAGCGATGGCGGGGCGTCGGTGCCGAAGACGCCCATCTCGAACAGCAGCGAGTAGAACAGGCCGCCTTCGTTAAGCGCTTTGCCGAGGTCGCGGCGGATCCACCAGTACTCAGCACAGTCACCGGCGGTCACCGCTGCCAGCGGGCCGCCCTTGTGCAACAGGATCCGCCCCAAGATGTTCACCACCCGGTCGAAGCGGCCCCCCACGCGGTGCTTCTCCTCGAAGGCGTGACGAAACGCTGCCAGGCCGTCGGGGTCGATCAGCACGAAGGCTTGGCCGAGGGTCTGGGAGAAGTTCTGGTCCAACAGCCACGGCATGGACGGCCGGACGGCTTGGCCGAGCAGCAGCGGGAGCAGCCCGGCCTGCACCACGTGAGGCTTGGAGGTGCCGCCGCCGCGGATACCCGTCCCGAGCGGTACGAGGTCGACCCAGGCGCGCCCCGCCGTGTCGGCGCCCGAAGCGTTCCACCGTGCCTGCCAAGTCTCACCCGCCTGCGTCTCCAGCCAGTCGAGAACCCGGCGGATCCCGACCAGCTTCACCTTGCGAGCCCGCACCGAGCCCCCGGCTACTTCGGCCACGTGCGTCTCGACTTCGAG
>JAJYAB010000192.1 GCA_021779775.1 Actinomycetes bacterium | reverse complement strand
CTCCATGGCGCGCCAGCACCGTCTTCAGCCGCCGTAGCCCCGTGCGAGTCCGGCTCTTCACCGTTCCTCCCGGCTCGTCGAGCAGGACCGCCACCTCGCGGTAGGTGTGGCCGCCGAAGTAGGCGAGCTCGATCGCCTCGCGCTCCTCACGCGCCCGGCGCGACGACTCGGACCGCAGGAGACCCACGGCCCGACCGTGGGCCTTCGTCATCAGAAAGGTCCGCAGCGCCCCCCGCTCCGGATCGAAGCGCTCCAGCTTGTTCCACGGATCCAGGAAGACCTCCTGGGTGACTCGTCGGCGGCAGCCGCCGAACCGGTCACCCGCCCGAGCCAGCGCATGGACGGCCCCGCCATGGCGGCGATACGCCTCGGCCAGGGCAGCTTCGTGGCACCGGCCGATAGCCACGACCAACATGGCGTCGCTCGCATGGTCGACATCGATCATGTCAACCAGCTCTTCGAAGCCCAGCCTGGCTCTGGGTGGCTCCTGCCTCTGGGGATGGCTCCTGCCCGTCCTCAGGTGCCCTGCCCGTCCTCAGGTGCCCTGCCCGTCCCCACGTGTGGTGCCCCCCGGCCGGCCGCTCCGCCGGCTGGCGCGACGTCTGTCACCGTCTCTCATCCGGTCCCACCGCCCGCTTTGTAGTGTGCGGTGATGATCGACTCCACCATGAAGCAGCCCGCCCGGCATCGCCGGCTGATGACCGGCGCACTGGCCGTGGCCTTCGCCGTGGGACTGGCAGCCTGCTCCTCGGGCAGCCCTAGCTCCTCGGGCAGGGCCGGATCGTCCAACCGGCACGGTTCGCCCAACAGCAGCGGCACGACCACGGCTCCCTCGGGCAGATCCCAGTCCACCGCGACAACCATCGTCATCAAGAGCTTCTCATTCTCTCCCAACACGTTGACCGTCAAGCCAGGGGCCGCGGTGTTGGTCACCAACGAGGACAGCGTCGCCCACACGGTGACCTCGACCACCGGCGCCTTCGACACGGGCCAGATCAACGGCGGCAGTGCCGGACAGCTCACCGCCCCGACGACCCCCGGCACCTACCCCTACCGGTGCTCGGACCACCAGTACATGACCGGCACCCTGGTGGTGTCCTCGAGCTGAGGCTGCCGAGCTGAGGCTGCGAACCGATGCCGGCCGCCTCCTCGCTGCAGCGCAGCGCCCCAGGCCTCCCGGCACGCCCGCGCACACGGTGGTCCCATCCATCCACGATCAACCATGCGCGATACCCACACCCAACGGCAATTCCCACACCCGAAAGGAGGTGCACCAGATGAGGTTCCCCACCAGGGGCCACCCTGACATCGACCCGACCTCCATGCACCCGTTGCTCGAGGAGTCCGGGGACATCCACCGCGACGCCATGGCCGCCACCACCAGCTCGCTGGCCGAGATGGTGGAACTGGGCAACGAGCGGCGCGGCGCGGGCATCGAACCCGGCGAGACCTCCGCCTTCGTCCCGCGCCGCAACGACGGGCTGACGGGGGCGTTCAACACGGCGATCACCCAGCTCAACGGCAAGCAGCAGACCGCACCAGACCCGCGCTGCTGTCGGTCGTCGACCAGGCCAAGCCCGGCCTGACCGACCCCGATCCCGTGGTTGCACTCGCCCTGGAGCCCCAGCAGGGTGTGGCAGAGACGTATGCGGCCAACATGTCCGCTCTCGACGACACCAACGCACCACAGCTGATCGCCCTGCCGCCCAACCTTGCCGCCCTTCCCGGCGTCGCCGGGTCGGTCGGCTTTCCCGACGCGTACTTCCCGACCAACCAGGCTCGTCCCGCCAATGAGGGAGCTCTCTCATGAGCATTCGCATGCACCGCCAGATGGGCACGCTGCCGGTCTCGGAGGCCGAGCTCGTCCGCATGGCCCACGACCTCGACGCCGTTCACCAAGACGCGTCGCTCCCGGCGCCCGGCCAGTCGGTCGGCGAATGGGTCGGCGAATGGGTGGACACCAACCACGAGCACGCCCGCGCCGACGGCCCGCGCCGGGCCAGCCGGCGGACGTTCCTGATGGGCACCGAAGCAGCTATCGGGGGCGGCGTCCTCCTTGCCGCCTGCGGCAGCTCTAGCCCCAGCAAGGTGGCACCGGCACCGATCTCGGCTGACCCCGCCACCTGATGGGCCATCCAGCGCCCCGCCAGCGCCCCGCCAGCACCCTGGCGACATGCACGACGTGGAGAACCGAACGATCCGCTATCTCCGGTGCGCGGTGCGCCCTGCCGAGAGCTGCCGGTCATATCGTTGACGTAAGGTGCGTCGACCGGCGGACCCGGGCCATCCCGGCCCACCACCGTCGAGGCTTCCATGACCACCAGACCTGCCCCCGCCTGGCACACCATCGTGCACCGAGGACGAGCTGGCACCGGCGACCGGGCCGTAGCGGTGGAGGTGCGCCTCAGCTCGCGGCGGCGTACATGCTCGGCCGCCCACTGGGATGGCGACCAGATCGTCGTCGTCCTGCCGGAACGGCTACCGGTCTCCGGGCGCGGTGCCGTGGTCGAGGAGCTGGTGGAGCGGCTGCTGACCCGCAGGCCGTCGGCTGTCCGCTCCGACGCCGAGCTGGCCGAACGGGCGTCGCGCCTCGCCGACCGGTACGTCGACGGGGTACGTGCCGAGTCGGTCCGATGGGCCACCAACCAGCGCAGGCGGTGGGGCTCCTGCTCGCCGTCGTCACGCGACATCCGGATCAGCGACCGCCTGCGCCAGGTACCCGACTGGGTCCTCGACGCGGTGCTCGTCCACGAGCTCGCCCATCTTCTGGTGGCCCGGCACGGCCCGTCGTTCCGGGCAATCGTCGAGCGCTACCCTCGGCTGGCCGAGGCTGACACCTTCCTCGCGGGCTATTCCCTCGGGCTCGGGCTGGCCAGCTCCCACCCTGCAGCGCTGGCAGACCAGTAGCGCCACCGCTGTAGCCCAGCCGTGCTCGAGCCTCCGCATGCCATCCAACCCGATCCCTCTGAAGATCCACCCAACGGGGAGCCTGCCTGAGCACCCGGCACACCTACTACCAAATCCGGCATATCTACTACTGAAAACAGTTATATGACCACTACACGTGGTATCATGGTGTGGACCTCCCACATCGTGAGACGGATCCGACGGGCACCGGAGGGAGAAGGGTGGTCAGCGTCAACCCTTCGTTCGAGGAACGGCAGCAGATGCTCGCCGAGTGGCGGCGGCGGTGCCATGCCGGCGACGGGGAGCCGCCGGCATGGCCCGACGACGAAGCGCGCTCCTTGCTGACCGCGGTGGTGGCCAGCCTCGTCGTGTCCGGAGGTGGGGGGGCCTCGGATGCCCTCGACGAAGCGGATGCCCTCGATGAAGCGGCCCGACGATGGGCGAGCGCGAACCCGTCGATGCCCGTCCTGGTGCGCCGGCTCGGCCACCTGCGTGAGACCGTCGTCGCTCAGTGGCCTGGCGATGCCCAGCGGCCCACGATCATCCACCGGCTGCAACGGCTGCTCGACCGGGTCACCCTCGTGGCCACCGAGGCATCGGCGGCGGAGCTCCACAATGCGGCGCTGACCGACACCCTGACCGGGGTCGGGAACCGACGGGCACTCGACCTGGTCGCTCGCCCCACCCTGGCGGAGACGATACGGGCAGGGCACCGGGTGACGGTGCTCAGCATCGACCTCGACGGGCTGAAGCAGATCAACGACTCCGAAGGCCATGCGGCGGGCGACCGGGCGATCTCGAGGATGGCCGCAGCGCTCGGCGAGGCGATACGACGTACGGACCAGGTGTTTCGCGTAGGCGGCGACGAGTTCGTGGTGCTCCTGCCCCTCTCCGGCATCGAAGCCGTTGACGAGCTCATGACCCGTACTGCGGCTGCCGGAGCGCCGGCATTCAGCTGGGGTGCGGCGTCGGGGCCAGAAGACGGGCAGACCCTGACCGATCTGATGGCGGTCGCCGACCAACGCCTCTACGATCGCCGGCGGATCCTGCGCCCAGGCTCACCGCCAGAGGCGGCCGTCGACCAGGATCGCCACAGAGACTGGCGGTGGTGGGCCAACATCGTCGTCCCGATCGTCTTGCTGCTGCTGGCAGCTGCCGTGATCTTGCTGGCCACCGTGCTGCGGTCGAGCACCACCACCCCACACCAGCGCCGGGCGCCTGCTCCGACGAGTCTGACGCGCCGGCCAGCCTGAGCAGGGCGGGCAGCCCCCGCCTGACCGCCCGTCGCGCCGGAGAGTCGTTTGCCCGGGCCGACAGCCGGGCACAACCACTGCATCGAAGACCGCCACTGCATCGAAGAACGGCACTGCATCGAAGAACGGCACGAGGACACGAGAGCTGAGAACGATGCGCGATGTCTGGAAGGGACTGGTCGCCGGGGGCTGACGGGGGTGGCTGCTGGTGTCGTGGTCGAGGTGATGGCCTCGCGCCTGCGCTGAGCCTTGGAGAGCGGGTACGGCCGTGCCAACGGGGTCAGCAAGCCTGGTACCGTCGCCGGGCATGGTTCCCGACAACGAGCGGCTGCCTGTCGTGGTGGCCAGCGCCCAGGTCGTGCAGCGCGACGACATCGTCGACGCCCAGGAGATGCTGCGCAGAGCAGGCAGCGCTGCCCTCGCTGACGCTGCGGCCCTCCGGGCAGTCGTCGACCGCGTGTCGGTGGTCAACGTGCTGTCCGGCATCGGGCCGGC
>JAJYAB010000191.1 GCA_021779775.1 Actinomycetes bacterium | reverse complement strand
GGTCCGCGGACACCCGCCCTCCCTCGACCGCCCGCGAGCCGATCGACCATGGAGAGCAGTCTGACCTGGGTAGGTCCGGTCAGATGAATAACCCCTACTCGCATATTCCGACTCGGCGACAGCGAGCGCTGCAGCCCACGCCTGGCGTTCTTCCGCCCCCTGCTCCGTAGCGAGCCGTCGACGTAGTTCGGCAGCCGCCTCCCGAACCTGATCGGCCAGCTGTAACACATACGTCTGCGCCCTGCCGACCAGGGAATCGATGGCATCGGCGTGAGGCACGTCGGGGGACCGATACCCCGACTTGCCCACGCCAAGTGCCACTCCGTCAGCGAATTCCTCTGTCGCAGTTGCGACCCGGTCCAATGCTGCGTCGACGGACTGGACTGCCCGCTGCTCTCGTCGGAGGAGGTTCCGCCGGGCAAGTGGGGCCTGCTGTGATTCGATGAGGGCAAGCTCGCTCGTCCGGCGTGCGATCTCCTCTGCCACCTCCTTCCGTTGGCCTTCGAGCGACGGGAGCTTGTCGAGCTCGCCGCCCAATGCGGTCAAGGTTGCCCGAAGTGACGAAGCCTTGCGCCGGAGCTCCTCGATCCGATCTCGCTGGAGCTGGTCGAGCACGCGAAGGGTCTCGTCGCCACTGCCGGCAATGGCGAAAATTTCGCGCTGGCTGAGCACGAGCACCGGGAAACGCGCCGGCAGATCCCCGACCTCCGACCCTCCCACCATCGCCGTGCTCTGAGTGGCCCGGTACGTGACATCGATGGTCTCGCCTCCCTGGCGCAGCGTGAATTCGATCTGACCCGGACCAAGCGACTGAATGGCCTTCTCGTGATTGGCCAGGACGTCCTGTGACGCGGACGGCGGGTGCCCGAGCGCAGCCCGGAGATACTCGATGATCGTGGACTTCCCGGTACCCCCGCCACCGATGAAGGTGGTCAGGTTCGGGCTGAGGCGTATCTCTTGGTCGGCAAGGAACTTCGTACCACGAACCTTGATCCGCTCGATTCGCGGGTAGGTCTGCGACTCTTCGGGCCGGACGTCACCGAACCGGATGCGTGACTCGTGGTCGAGGAAGGCCTGGCGAAGCCCCTCGATCGAGGGTTCTCCCATCTTGATCCACGTGAACCGCTTACCGATCCAACCCCCGTCGCCCGAACCGTCGGATTCGCGCAGCCGCTTGCAGTCCGAGCTGTTCACGACAGCGATCTGATGACTTCGCTGCCATTCGCCCGGATCGTTCCGGACGATCATGCCCAGCTTGCCTACCTGGTAGTGCTCCCGGTGCTTGTGCAGCTCGATGCACAGCAGATCCTCATTGCGAATAGCGTCCTGGTGCCAGCATTCCGCCATCTGGGAATCGTCGAGGACCCCTTTCGTGCCGTCTGCGTGCGCGGCGATGACGATTCCATCCGGAGGTTTGACGAGAGCCAGCAGCGCATCGAGATCCTTGTCCGCCGTCTGCGGCTTCTGGGACCTGAATCGCTTGTCCGGTGGGAGCCCAAGCAAACTCAGCTTGTGATCGACCACACTGAATTCGGTGTCCGGGGAGAACAGACAGAGGAGGTGGCACCGGCCGGGTGTCTTCACCTCGATCTCGAAGCCGGGAAAGATCGTGATCGCGTAGCCGTGGTCAGCACCCTGAGAGCCCGCCTCGGCTTTCAGATGACCGAAGAACTCCTCGTTCTGGAAGCCTCCGAGGTTGTGGTCTGTGATCGCGATGGCCTCCAGGCCGACCTCGTAACAGCGCTCGATGTACTCCTTCGCCGCCTTCTGAAGGTCGGCATCGGAGGCGGACTGCGGCAACGCCTCTCCCACCCAGTGCTTCCGGTCGATCGGGGTCTGCATCTGCAGGTCGCACTTGTAGAAGCGCGCATAGCGGGGTCTGGTCACGCGATCTCCTCGGGGTTGACACCGATGCCCTGGAGGGATTCCCAGCTCGGCGAGCTCGGCGAGAGCCGCCTGGAGATCCTCCACGAGCTCAGCGGCGATGACCCCCGGGGACGGAAGGTTGTCAGCGTCCTCCAGGCTGTCGTCACGGCCAGTTCCACCCATCACTGCACGGTGGCTGCAGCATAGAGCGCGGTAGGGCTCTCGTAGCCGAGCTTGCGCCGCCGCTGGCCGCCGGTGTTCGAGGCAGCGTGAACGAACCTGGCGGCGGCGGCTGCGATTGGGTCCGCCTTCACCGACCCCACCCGACTCCGCTGGTCCCGGGCCGTGGCCGGCGACCACGAGCCGTCCTGCAGGTCTACCCCAGAGTGAGAAACCTCATCCCAGCAGCTTCTTCGCGATCACCACCCGCTGGATCTGGTTCGTGCCCTCGTAGATCTGGGTGATCTTCGCGTCACGCATGAACCGCTCCACCGGAACGTCGGTGGTGTACCCGTACCCGCCGAGCAGCTGGACCGCGTCGGTAGCCACCGCCATGGCCGTGTCGGACGCGAAGCACTTGGCCATCGCCCCCACCATGGCGAGCTCCCCGTCCGGGTCGCCCGCGTCGACGATCGAGCAGGCCCGGTACACCAGCGTGCGGGCCGCCTCGGTGCGCATGGCCATGTCGGCGATCATGAACCTGAGCCCCTGCAGGTCGGCGATCGGCTTGCCGAAGGCCTTCCGCTCCCGCATATACCCGGCGGCGTAGTCGATGGCACCCTGGGCGATGCCCACGGCCTGGGCCCCGATCGTCGGCCGGCTCCGGTCGAGGGTGTGCATGGCGATCCTGAACCCATCGCCCTCTTCGCCGATCCGGTTCGCTGCCGGCACCCGCACGTCCTCGAACACCACCTCGCCGGTGGGACTGGCCCGCAGGCCCATCTTGTGCTCGAGCTTGGCGATCTTCACGCCCCAGCCCGCCTCCACCAGGAAGCAGCTGATGCCGCGGTGCCCGGCGCCAGGGTCGGTCTTGGCGAACACGGTGTAGGTGTCCGACACCCCCGCGTTGGTGATCCAGTACTTCGTACCGGTGATGACGTAGTCGTCGCCGTCACGCACGGCCCGGCAGCGCATCGCTGCGACGTCACTGCCCGCATCCGCCTCCGACAGGCAGTAGCTGGCCTGGGCTTCGCCCGTGGCCACCTTGGACAGGTACTTCCGCTGCAGCTCGTCCGTTCCCCAGTACATCAGCGGGATCATCCCCAGCTTGGTGACCAGCATGGTCACGCTGGTCGAGGCGCACACCCGGGCCAGCTCCTCCGCAGCGATGGCCTGCGTGACCATGTCGGCGCCCGACCCCCCGTACTCCGCCGGAAAGGGGAGACCCGGCAGGCCCATGTCCGAGCACGCCCGGTAGCTCTCCCAGGGGAACACCTCGTCCCTGTCCACCCTGGCGGCGTGGGGGGCGACGCGCTCCTCGGCGAACTGGCGGACGGCATCGCGGAACTGCTTGTGCTCCTCGGTCAAGGAGAAGGCGAAATTCTGCACCCGCACAGTCTGGCACCCGAACAGTCCGGCACCCGCACAGTCCGGCACCCGCCAGGCGGCCACCTGTCCGGCCTCCATGGCACCTGGCGTCAGCCCAACTCGACGAGGCTGCGCCACGCGGCCAACCGGCGGCGGACCTCACCGGGAACCAGCCGGAGCGTCGACTCGGGCACATGGCTGACCAGCGCCCGGCGCTCGTCATAGTGGTGCGCCGCCCCCTGGAACAGGGTCGTGCGCCAGGCGACGAGATCGTCGGGGGCGTCGCCCAGGAAGCCGAACAGGGTGAGAGCCAGCTCCACGTCCTGCCCCACTGGCGCCCGACCGAACAGTGCCGCCCGAGCCCCGGCCACTGCAGCGGCTCCCTCCAGGGCGTCGGCCACCGTCTCGCCGGCGGCCAGCACCACCCGGTCGGCGAACAGCCGGTGGGCGAGCAGTAATCCATAGCCCTGGTCGGGGCCGGGCACGCCGAAGTGCCGACCATGCGGCTGCCCTGCGCCGCGCTGGTCGCCGGGACGCACCGCACGCCACCCGGCCGGCGTCGACAGGCGGTAGGCGTGCCGCACCTGGTCGGCCTCGGCGATCGGCACGAAGCTGGGCTGGGTCATGCTGGCTCCTGGGTCATGCTGGCTCCTGGGTCATGCTGGCTCCTGGGTCATGCTGGCTCTCCCCGCCCGGTCCGGCTGGCGCTCCCCCGGCGGCGTGGAGCAACCCGTAGACGATGGAGTCGGACAGCGCCTGCCACGACGCCTCGATGATGTTCTCCGATACGCCGATCGTCGTCCAGACGACCGACCCGTCGGTGGAGTCGATCAGCACCCGGGTGACCGCCCCCGTGCCGGCACCCGTGTCGAGGACCCGCACGCGGTAGTCCGTCAGGTGGAGCCCACCGAGCACCGCGAAGTGGGGCCCGATGGCTTCGCGCAGCGCCGAGTCGAGGGCGTGGACGGGACCGTTCCCTTCGGCGGTGGCCACCAGCCGGCGCCCGTCGACGACCACCTTGACCGTCGCCTCCGTCATGGCACGGCTGCCGTGGTCCGAGATCACCCGGTACGACTCGACCTCGAAGAATTCCTGCTCCCAACCGGTCGCACGGCGCAGCAGCAGCTCGAGCGACCCGTCGGCCACCTCGAAGTGGTAGCCCCGGTGCTCGAGGGTCTTCAGCGTCTGGAGCACTGCGGACAGAGCGGAGGAGTCGAGGGTGAGCCCCAGTTCGCTGGCCTTGAGCTCCAAGGTGGACCGGCCGGCCATCTCGGACACGACGAACC
>JAJYAB010000190.1 GCA_021779775.1 Actinomycetes bacterium | reverse complement strand
CCCGACGCCGTGTCGGACACGATGGTCGCAGGGGTGAACTGCGCGCTCGCCCAGGTGATCCAGGGCCTCGACCGGGTCGACGTCGGCCTCGGCGACCGTGTCGTCATCCAGGGGGCCGGAGGGCTCGGCCTGTATGCCACGGCGATCGCCCGGGAGCGAGGGGCAGAGCAGGTCATCGTTGTCGACGGTGTCGGCGACCGGTTGGCGTTGGCGCGGGCGATGGGCGCCCACGAGATCATCGACATGCGCGACGTCACCACGGCCGACGACCGGGTGGCCGCGGTGAAGTCGCTGACGGGGGGTTGGGGCGCCGACGTCGTCTGTGAGCTCGTCGGCCGTCCAGAAGCGATCAGCGAGGGGCTGCGCATGGTCGGCACCGGGGGTCGGTACCTGGAGATCGGCACGTTCTACCCGGGCACATCGCTCGAGCTCGATCCCGGCTTCCTCGTGATGGGCAACATCCGGCTCGAAGCTGTGGCCGCCTACAACGCTCGGAGCCTCGAACTGGCGCTGGCGTTCCTCGAGCGCCACGCAGAAGATCTTCCGCTCGACCAGATCGTGGTCGACTATCCGCTCACAGAGATCAACCAGGCCTTCGCCGACCAGGACGCGGGCAACGTCACCCGGGCGTCGCTGGTGATGACCACATGACGGGCTGGCAGTACGCCGACGTGTGGGACGTCATCGCCGAGGTGCGCGGCGATAGCCCGGCCCTCGTGCACGGGGACCGGCGGGTATCGTGGCGCGAGCTGTCGGCACGCGCCGACGGCCTTGCAGCGTCGCTCGTCCAGGGTGGTGCGGGCAAGGGGGACCGGGTCGTGCAGTACCTGTACAACGGCCCGGAGTACCTCGAGGTGAGCTACGGCGCATATAAAGCGGCGCTGACGCCGGTGAACACGAATTACCGGTACCGCGCCGATGAGCTCGTCTTCCTGTGGGACAACGCGGATGCGGTCGCGGTGGTCTTCCACGGCGCGTTCAGCGAGACCGTCAGCTCGGTACGTGACCGCGTACCCTCGGTGCGCCGCTGGATCTGGGTGGACGACGACACGTCGCCATGCCCGCCGTGGGCCGAGCCGTACGAGCAACTGACGGCGGGGGGCAGTCCGGGACGGTTCGAACCACCCTGGGGACGCTCGGGCGACGACATCGTGATGATCTACACCGGGGGCACGACCGGCACCCCCAAGGGCGTGATGTGGCGCCACGACGACATGTACCGAGCCTTCGCCGTCACCGGTGACCCGACCCAGCCGGACCTTGCCCATGTCCGGACCCGGCTCGCCGCGGCACCGGGGCCGGGGCCGGGGCCGGTCGGCCTACCGGCGTCGCCGCTCATGCACGCCACCGGTTACATGTTCGCAAAGAGCATGCTCACCCAGGGCGGTACCGTGGTCACGCTGCCCTCGCGGCACTTTGATGCTGACGGGCTGCTCGACGCCGTCGACCGGCATCGGGTGCAAGCCATGGCCATCGTCGGCGACTCGTTCGCCCGCCCGATCGTCGCAGCGCTCGACGCCGCTCCCGGGCGGTGGGACCTCGCATCGCTGCAGATGGTCGTGTCGGCCGGTGTCATGTGGAGCGCGGAGACGAAGGTCGCCCTAGCGGCCTACATGCCTGGCGCCATGCTCATCGACGTGCTCGGCTCCACCGAAGCCCACGGGCTGGGAAGCGCTATCGGCGCCGGAGCGGCGGCGACCGCCACGTTCACCCTCGGCAGCCACGCGATGGTGGTCACCGACGACGGCCGGCGGGCCGGACCGGGCGAAGAAGGCTTGCTGGCCGTCCGGGGACCGATCCCGCTCGGCTACCACAAGGACACCGACAAGACGGCCGCGACCTTCCGCCAGGTGGATGGGGAGCGGGTCTCAATCCCTGGCGATTGGGCCCGAGTCGAGCCCGACGGGACGATCACGCTGCTCGGACGGGGCTCGCTCTGCATCAACACCGGCGGGGAGAAGGTCTTCCCCGAGGAGGTCGAGGAGGTGCTCAAGTCCCACGCTGCGGTGCGCGACAGCACGGTCGTCGGCCTCCCCGATGTGCGGCTGGGAGAATCCGTGGCAGCGGCTGTCGAGCTCGAGCCCGGCGCAGACGCCTCGGCCGATGACCTGATCGCCCACGTCCGATCCCGCCTCGCCGGCTACAAGGCGCCCCGCCATCTGCTCATCGTCGACTCGCTCGGCCGCAGCCCGAACGGCAAGGCGGACTATCACGGCACCCGCGAGCGCATCAGCAAGTCCCTGGCAACGCAGACCCAACCGTCCCACCGCTGAGGAGGCCCCTTGTCTGTGATCTCCGCCGACAGCCACGTCACCGAACCGCCTGACACGTACCTTCCGCGCATCGACCCCAAGTACCGCGACGACGCGCCCCGAATGGTCCACGACGACACCCTCGGCGACATCTTCCACATCCCCGGGATGAAGGTGCCCGTCCCGATGGGGCTCGTAGCAGCGGCCGGGAAGGACGCCGAAGACCTGCGGACCTTCGGCGTCACGTTCGACGAGCTGCACCGGGGGGGGTGGGACCCGGTGGCCCGCCTCGCCGATCAGGACCTGGACGGCGTCGCCGCCGAGGTCATCTACCCTACGGTCGGGATGGCGTTGTGCAACCACACCGACGTCGACTACAAGCGGGCTTGCATGCAGGCCTACAACCGCTGGATCGCCGAGTACTGCGCCACCTCCCCGAAGCGGCTGATCGGCTGCGGCCAGACCGCCGTGCGCACGCCGCAGGAAGGCATCGACGACCTCCGCGAGGTCAGCGACCTCGGGCTGCGGGGCGTGATGATGCCCGGTGCTCCCGGCTACGAGGACTACGACCACCCCGATTACGACCCGTTCTGGGAGGCGGCCATCGGGCTCGGCCTGCCGTTGTCGTTCCATGTCCTCACCACACGCGAGAAAGCGCCCGTGCGCGGCCCGAAGCTGAACGGGTTCATGAGCATCATCCGGGCCAACCAGGACGTCATCGGCACACTCATCTTCTCCGGGGTGTTCGAGCGCCACCCGGCCTTGCGAGTCGTGTGCGTGGAAGCCGACGCCGGATGGGTCCCCCACTACATGTACCGGATGGACCACGCCTACTCACGTCATCGCCACTGGCTACCCGCCAGCACCCTGTCACGGTTGCCCAGCGAGTACTTCCGCGACTGCATCTACACCACGTTCCAGGACGACTGGGTGGCCTTCCAGGTGGCAGACCTGCTCAACGACGAGCGCCTGATGTGGGCCAACGACTTCCCCCATTCCGACTCGACATGGCCACGCTCACAGGAGATGCTGGCAGAGCACACTCGCCACTTGACCCCGCGCCAGACCGAGCGGATCCTGCACGACAACTGTGCCGAGCTCTACGGCATCGACGTATGAGCTGCCGATGACAGACGGTGCCGGCAATGTGGACGACATCCGGGCCGAGGTACGTGCGTGGTTGGCGACGACATGGGATCCCCAGCGGCCGCTGGACCAGTGGCGTGAGCTCCTGGTCGAGTCGGGGTGGGGTTGCCCCACATGGCCGCGCCAGTGGTGGGGACGCGGGCTGGGAGCCGACGCCGCCGCCGCCGCCGTTGCCGACGAGATCCAGCGCGCCGGTGCGGTGGGGGCAGCCATCGGGGTGGGCATGGCCCTGGCCGCGCCCACCATCCTGCAGCACGGGACCGACGAGCTGAAGCGTCGGCACCTGCGGATGATCGCCAGCGGAGCCGAGACGTGGTGCCAGCTGTTCAGCGAGCCCGGCAGTGGCTCCGACCTGGCAGGCCTGACCACGCGTGCGACACGCGACGGCGACGAGTGGGTCGTCAACGGGCAGAAGGTGTGGACGACCGGCGCGCAGCATGCCTCCTTCGGGATGCTGTTGGCCCGTACCGACTGGGACGCCCCGAAGCATGACGGCATCAGCTTCTTCGCCCTGCCCATGCATCAGCCAGGGGTGGAGGTCCGTCCGCTGCGCCAGATGAACGGGCGGGCATCGTTCAACGAGGTGTTCCTTACCGACGCCCACGTCCCTCACGCGAACCTCGTCGGCGCGCTGCACGGTGGCTGGCAGGTAGCCCGCACCACCTTGGCCCACGAGCGAGGCCTCGCTGCCAGCCTGTTCGGGACCCTGCCACGCGGTGACGGCCGCACGGCAGGCGAAGCATTGGAAGAAGCGATCGCATACCTGAAGACCTATGAGTGGTACCCGCAACGCGCCGGCCGACCCGACCTGGCAGCGGGGCTGTGCAGGACGCTCGGGCGATCCGGGGATCCCGTCTCCCGGCAGCAGACTGCGGCACTCCACGCGCTGGAGCGAGCAGCCGGGTGGACCGCCGACCGAGCCCGTGCCGCACGGCAGGCGGGGCGCTCACCCGGCCCGGAGGGCTCCCTGGCCAAGCTGCTCGCCAGCGAGATCGCCCGACGATCGGCTGCGGTCCATACAGGTCTGGTCGGCGCCCACGGCCTGCTCGTAGGAGAAGGCGCTGTGGCCGGAGGGGTCATCGGCGAGGTGCTGCTGTCCACTCCGGCCGCCTCGATCGCCGGCGGCACCGACGAGGTGCAGCGCAACATCATCGGCGAGCGTATCCTCGAGCTGCCCAGGGAGCCTTCCGTCGACACCGGCATAGCCTTCCGCACCGTGCGCACCAACCAGCCCGCTGCCGGCAGCCCGTGACACCCCACCGGCACGGTCCTCGCAGCGCAGATC
>JAJYAB010000189.1 GCA_021779775.1 Actinomycetes bacterium | reverse complement strand
GGCGATCATCAGAACGCCGAAGGCGGCGCAGAGCATCGTCAGCCTGCGAATGGTCGGCCGTCCCCGTGATGCGACCGCCAAGCCCCCACCGACTGCCCCGGCGGCCATCAGCGAGGTCAACGCCGAGAAGACACCTGCTCCGCCGTGGAACGTGAGCTTGGCCAGCAGCGCCAGCACGACCTGGAAGTTGTACGCCAACGTCCCCACCACGGCGACCAGCAGGAGCGGGCCGCGCAACGCCGGGGTCCCCCACACGTAGCGGACGCCAGCGCGGAGCTGGCCCTTGGCCCGCCGGACCGGTGCCGAGCGGTGCAGCTCGTCAGCCCGCATCAGCGCCAATCCGAGGATGACTGCCAGGTAGGATGCGGCGTTGCTGTAGAAGCAGACGGCCAGCCCGGTCGTGCTGATGAGCACGCCGCCGATCGCCGGCCCGACCATGCGAGCAGCGTTCATGACGACGCTGTTCAGGCTTACGGCGTTCGGCAGGTCGTCACGCTCGACCATCTCGAGCACGAACGTCTGGCGCGCCGGGTTGTCGAACAGGTTGACGAAGCCCAACAAGGTAGCCAGCACGTCGACCTGCCACAGCCGGGCCGATCCCGTCTCGTGGGGGCCGTGGCCGATCCCGACCAGCAGGCCGAGGGCCAGGGCCAGCACGGAAGCCGACGTCTGGGTGGCGTAGAGGAGACGGCGCTTGTCCGCCCGATCGGCGATCAGGCCCCCCCATGTGCCGAACAGCAGCATCGGCAGGAACTGGAGCGCGGTGACGATGCCCAGGTCGATGCCCTTCTGCGACGACGGGGCGAGCTCCAGCACCAGCCAAGCCTGGGCGACCGACTGCATCCACGTGCCGCTGACCGACACGATCTGGCCAGCGAAGTACAGGCGATAATTCCGGACGTGGAGCGACCGGAAGGTGGAATGGGCGGTGCTGCGGAAGCTGTTCAGGACAGGCACATCATCGGCCAGTGTACGGAGCGAGCGTGGCGTGGCGAGCGTGGCGTGGCGAGCCACCAGGCCACGCTTGGGTCCGACCGGGGTCTGCAGGCTCCAACCAGGACCCGTCGGAGTCAGGCTTGGCCGGTCCCGCTCTCGGTCAGCGGCCCGCTGGCCATCGGCTCCAGGCCGCACCATGCTTCGCTAGCCTCCCAGAGCTGCAGCGCCGCGGCGGCGTCGCGGGCGGGCGCCGAAGGCTGGCGGACCTGGCACTTGATGAAGTACTCGCCTGACACGTGGCCGACATCAGGCGACGATGCCAGGTAGATCGATGTCCGGGCGCCACGCTTAGCCGTCAGGACGAACGGCTTGATGATCCGGATGCCGAACGCCAGCACCCCGCTGGTGTCCCCATCGCGGGCATAGCCGGTGGCCACCGTCCCCGGGTGCAGGCAGTTGGCGGTGACGGCGGTTCCTTCGAGCCGGCGAGCCAGCTCCCTCGTGAACAAGATGTTGGCCAGCTTGCTCTCCCCGTACACCAGCATCCCCCGGTAGCTCGCGCTCCGGCCGATGTCTGCGTAGTCGATGCCGTGGCGCGCGTACCGGTGCGCCATCGATGCCACGGTGACCACGCGGGCCGGGCCACTCGCCAGGATCCGCCCCAGCAGCAGCCGGGTCAGCAGGAACGGGCCGAGGTGGTTGACGGCGAAGGTGGTCTCGAAGCCGTCCACGGTTTGCCGACGGTCGCTCAGCACCAGCCCGGCGTTGTTCACCAGGACGTCGATGGCCGGGCACCGATCGAGGAGGTCGGTCGCGCCCTGGCGTACCGACGCCATCGACGCCAAGTCGAACACCGCCAGATCGGTCTGCGCATCCGGGACGCGACGCCGGACCTCGGAGACCGCTGCTTCACCTCGCGCCGCATCGCGTGCGGTCATCACCACGCGGGCACCCTGGGCGGCGAGAGCGACGGCGGTCTCGAGCCCGATGCCTGAGTTCGCGCCCGTGACGATCACCGTCTTACCGGCCATGTGGGTCGTACTGGCCATGTGGGCATCCCGGTCTGTAGCGGTCATGGCGGCCAGCCTAAACCGGTTGCACGTTCCGGGTACATGGGCGGCTGCCGGAGGTGGCGCGCCGGCTACGGGCGGTCACCGGGAGCTGCACAGGGCGAACATGGCCTGCAACACTGTCCAGCCTCGCTGCACCAGACTGCCGGTGTCGCTGCACGGCACCACCGGGACCATGACGAGCGTCCCAGCCGATATCCGAGGAGGTCTGCCGATGCGCTCGGCACAACCCGGCATCTTCGCTCAGGGGACCCGATCCCATCACTACCTGGAGCTCGACGTGCGTGCCGGAGCCGACCGGCAGGCGCTGTGCGAAGCGCTGGGCCGGCTGCGGCAGCCTCAGGTGACCGCCGGCGGGCTTAACCTCGTGGTGGCGCTCGGATCCGCGCTGCTGCGGCGCCTGGTGCCGCAGGAGGAGCCGGCCGGCCTCGCGCCGTTCGAGGCCATGGAGGGTCCGAGCGGACTGGCCCTGCCGGCAACCCCCCACGACCTCTGGGTGTGGGTCCATGGCACCGGACCGGACATCGTCCTCGACGGCGCCCGGTCGGTTGCCGCCGCCGTCAGACCGGTGGCCACGGTGGCCTATGAGCAGTCGGCGTTCGTGTACCGCGACGGCCGCGACATGACCGGGTTCGTCGACGGCACGGAGAACCCGCTGATCGACGACGCCCCCGAGGTCGCCGTGGTGTCGGAGGGTCCCGGCGAAGGCGGCAGCCATGTCCTCGTGATGCGGTGGGTCCACGATCTGGCGGCGTTCGACCGGCTCGATGTGGATGAGCAGCAAGCGGTCTTCGGTCGGACCAAGGTGGCGAGCGAGGACCTCGGCGACGTCAAGCCGCCGACGGCGCACATCGCCCGGGTCGTCGTGGAGGAAGACGGCGAAGAGCTCGAGATCTATCGGAGGAGCACGCCGTTCGGCACGGTGGCCGAGCAGGGTCTCTACTTCGTGGCGTTCAGCGCCGACCCGTCGCGTTTCACCACCATGCTGCATCGGATGATCGGTTTGTCGGGTGACGGGCTCCACGACCGGCTGATGGAGCTCAGCCGGGCGACGTCCGCAGCCACCTACTTCGCGCCGTCACTCCAGGTCTTGGCGGCGTTGGGCGCCGAGGCATAGCGAGGCTACGGGGGACCGGTCCAGGATCCGGCCGGTCGTCGATCCGATGTCATCGATCTGATCAGCCCGAAGCGAGCGCTCTCCAGAGCGCGACGTAGCTCGGGTACTCGATATCTGGCGTGACCCACCCGGTGGCCACCAGCTCGTCGTGGAGCGCCGGCAGGTTGCGGAACGGGATACCGCTGTCGACATGGTGGGCCAGGTGCCACCCGGTGTTGTACGGCACCATCCAGAATCGGGCGAGCGGGTGCTGGCGGACGACATGGGTCGTCCGGCGCTTGTCCACCGAGCGCACCATGCCACCATGCTCGGCCACTGCGCGCAGCCGGTTGAGGACGCGCCATCCGGTCATGTACGGGGCGAGCCACAGGGCGAGGTAGAGCCACCAGTGGCCGACGGCGCCGAAGACCACCGCGATGACCGCCTGCACGGACAAGATCCGTAGGGCAAGTGCTCGGCTCGACGGCTTGCCGAGCGCTGCCAGCAGGATCTTCAGGTTCTTCCACCCGGAGACGAAGAAGGCGTCGCGTGTGAGCTTCCTCCGGAACGACGACCGAGGGATCGGGTACCTCGCGTACAGGCCGATGTCGGGCTCGTTGGGACCGAGCTCATCGCGATGGTGAGCCATGTGCGAACGGCGGTAGAGGTCGAACGGCACGAACGCCGGGTAAGCCAGCAGCCATCGGCCGACCAGGTCGTTCGATCGCCTGGCGCTGAACAACAGGCGATGTGCCGCCTCGTGCCCGAGGATGCTCAAGAGGACGAAGGCGCGGCTCATGAGGAGGAACGCTGCGGCGTACGCCCACCACCGGTCGATGGCCACTGCTGCCGCGACGGGGCCGAGCACCTGCACCCAGGCGCCAACCACCGTCACGACGTTGCGACCGTCAGGGATCCTGCGCAGGGACTCGCGCCACGACGGGACTGGCCGTGCCGACTCGCCGAGCCGGCCGCTCGGCAACACCTCGGGGAGCACGTCGCCAGACGGTGCCATCGTCGTCATGACGTCTCCATATTACAGATCAGCAACGCAGAGCAGGGGCTCGCCGGGACGGTCGAAGATTTGCGTAGGAACGGTTGCCGGCCTCGTCGGTGTCGACGGACCGGGCGCCGACGGCCCAGCATTGGTGAGACTTGCGTAGTCCGGCCCGGTTGGACACCGAACCCTCTGTAGTGCCTGAGAGCCTGTAGATCAGCATGGTGGTGGAGGGCAGCCACGAGAACCGTGGAATGTTGCCTCGAGCACGAGCGTCAGACTTCTGAATTTCTCGCCCTCCCCGGGCCGGGCGCCTGACAGCGAACCCGACTGTGGGTGAGAGATAGGGAGCGAGGATCATGGATGTCGTGCATCCCCGATGCGCCGGCCTCGACGTCTCCAAGAGGGACGCCAAGGTCTGCGTGCGGATACAGGATCAAGGTCGGGCCCGGGCCGCCTCGAAGGTGACCGGTCTGCGAGCGCAAGCCCCTGGTTTCAGCCATGGGGTCGAGCGAGTTCGGGGCGGAGCTCCGACCGTCACACCCCCAGCGTAGGGTCGCTGTAGATGTCAAGATCGGCGTATCGTTCCAG
>JAJYAB010000188.1 GCA_021779775.1 Actinomycetes bacterium | reverse complement strand
CCGCCTGTACGTTGGCCGCCTGGATCTGGAGGTAGACCTCCTCTCGGTGCACCTCGACCTGCCGGGGTGCTTCGATGCCGATGCGTACCTGGTCGCGGCTCACCGAGAGAACGGTCACCTTCACATCGTGCCCGATCATGATGGCGTCGCCGACCCGCCGGCTCAGGACCAGCATCGGCCCCCCTCGCCGCCCCGCGGTGGCTGCGACCGGCCGGGCATCAGCCGGTCGGGGCCCAGATGCCGGCGGCGCAGCCGGTCGTCCGTGATCCGGTTGTGCATGGTGCTGGGCCCCCTGGCTCGGTCGTCGTGCCATCCAGCGTAACGAACAGCGGCGAACCGGTCGGGCGAGGCAGGCTAGCGCCGAGCGAGACGCCCAGCTGGTCCCCCAACCAGCTGGTCCCCAACCAGCTGGTCGTGACCATGGCCGGGATCGGTGGGCTCGCCTGGCGGGTCGAGTCCCGGCCCCGGCCCCCGGCCCCGGCCCCGGCTCGGGCCCACCTCCTCGGTCTGCGGTGGGGTGTGTGTGCGGCGGGGTGTCGACCGTCAGCTCATTGCCGGTCGTGGCCCAAGGGGAGGTCGACGTCTCGGTCGTCGCCGGCGGCCGGCGCGACGGACGGGGCAACGGGATCGCACCCGCTCACCACCACGGTGTCATCGCCATCCGACAGTTCATCGAAGCGGTAGGTGCCGTCGGGGCCAGTGACCGCCTGGGCCACCACCTGGCCCGAGGCGTCAGCGGGCCCGGTCCCGTTGGCTCCCGCCGGGTACCCGTTACCACTGGGTGAGCCGTTCACGGCCATAGCCGGCTCGGGACCCGTCTCCTCTCCGATGAGCTCGGCGCCCTCGACATAGTGGTACTTGCCCCCGCGAAGCCAGGAAGCGATCGCAGCGACCACGCAGGCTGCGACGGCGAAGTCGAACGCCTCGCGCAGGCCCGTCATGAACGGCGGTGACACCAGGCTCGGGAAGAAGCTCCGCCCGGTCAGGTAGACGACCTGGGCATGGGGCAGGTGACCGGTCAGCGGACCGAGAAGCTGGCCCATCGGGTTATAGCCCAGGAAGGCAGCGAACAGCGCCCCGGTCGGCGGCAGGTGGGAGATTCTGGCGGCAGCGTGGGCGGGTACGCCGTGCGCCAGCAGGCCGTGGTAGAGGCTCCCCGGCAGGCCGCCCGAGAGCCCCAGGATGATCAAGGTGAAGAAGATTCCGATGGACAGGACCTGGGCGGAGTTCTGGAAGGTGGCGGTCATCCCCCCGCCCGCACCTCGTTGGCCCGGGGGCAGGCTGTTCATGATGCCGGCACGGTTGGGCGACGAGAACAGGCCCATGGCCAGCCCGTTGAGCAGCAGGAGCAGTGCGAACCAGACGTAGGAGAAGTTGGCGGGCAACAACTCGAGCAGCCCGAAGCTGAGAGCGGCGGCCACCATCCCGCCCGTGGCGAACGGCCGGGCGCCGTAGCGGTCCGACAGGATCCCCGACAGCGGCCCGGCGATCAGGAACCCGCCGGTCAGCGGCAGCATGAAGATCCCCGCCCACAGCGGGGTGTCGGAGAAGCTGTAGCCGTGCTGGGGCAGCCAGATCCCCTGCAGCCAGATGATCAGGATGAACATGATCCCGCCGCGACCGAGCGCGGCCAGCAGACTGGCGATGTTGCCGGCAGCGAACGCCCGGATCCTGAACAACGGCAAGCGGAACATGGGGTTGGCGACCTTGGTCTCCACGAAGGCGAAGATCGCGAGCACCACGATGCCGCCGGCTATGGCGGCGATGACCGAGGGGTTGGTCCAGCCCATCGAGTGGCCGCCGTGAGGCTCGATGCCGTAGGTGATGCCGACCAGCACCGCGATCAGCCCGACGGCGAAGGTGATGTTGCCCCACCAGTCGATCTTGGACGGGGTGCGTATCCCGCGCTCCACCAGCTTGAAGTACGCCCAGACCGTGCCGAACACGCCGAAAGGCACCGACACCAAGAACACGTAGCGCCAGCCGACCGGGCCGAGCACCCCGCCGAGGACCAACCCGATGAACGAGCCTCCGATGGCCGCCACCTGGTTGACCCCGAGGGCCAGTCCGCGCTGGTCCTGGGGGAAGGCGTCGGTGAGGATCGCCGAGGAGTTGGCGAACAGCATGGCACCACCGACCCCCTGGCCCAGGCGCATCAGGATCAGCCACAGCGCCCCCGACGGGCCGTGCATCCACGTCACCACCAGCAGGATCGAGAACAGGGTGAACACCGCGAAGCCCAGGTTGTACATCCGCACCCGGCCGTACATGTCCCCGACTCGCCCGAAGCTCACCACCAGCACCGAGGTGACGACCGAGAAGCCCATCAGCAGCCACAGGAAGTAGCTGGAGTTACCAGGTGTGAGCGGGTTGAGATGGATGCCCCGGAAGATGTCCGGCAGCGAAATCAGCACGATCGACTGGTTGATCACCACCATCAACATCCCAAGCGTGGTGTTCGACAGCGTCAGCCACTTGCCCTTGTAGGGGTCGACCGCCGCTCTCGTCGACTCGACTCGCGTCACGGGTTCAGCCATCTCATGCCTCCGATCGGCAAGACACTTTCACGTTGACGTCAACGTTAGTCTGTCGGGCCTCCCGAGGTCCAGCCCCCCGAAAAGGTACGGCCCCGATGCTCGCTCTGGACAGCCGCCGCATGGTCAGCTGGACCGGGACGAGACCTTGCCGGCTGGGCTCGTCGCCGACAGCCTGCGACGCGCCCCCGAGCTGCGCGGAGGTGATATCGCCGGTGTCGACGACGTCCGGCTGATCCGATCACCCCACCCCCACCACGTCCCCCGCGTGGGCGGCGTCGAGGCCGCCCACGCCAGGAGCACCCGGATCACGACCGATCCGTCCCAACGAGCGACGCATGCAGGATCGGGGCGAATGGCCTGGTAACGTGGATCGTCACCTTGGGGGCGTAGCTCAGCTGGTAGAGCGCTTGACTGGCAGTCAAGAGGTCCGAGGGTTCGAGTCCCTTCGCCTCCACAACACCGAGTTCCACGAACCACCCACCAGATCGGCTTGGTTGGCGGACCACGTCAGGATCGATAGGCATCAGACCGCCGGCTGATGGCCGTCACTTCGACGGTACGCGTGGCGTCATCGATCAGGTAAAGGACTCGGTAGTCACCGCGACGAGCCGAAAACGTGGGGGCCAGGGGCGGTTTGAGGGGCTTTCCGACGCGGCGTGGGTCATCGAGGAGCGGCCCGTTGATGAATGCGTAGGCCGCGTGGGCGATCTTCGGGGGCAAGGTCTTAGTCAGGGCATGAGCGGCGGGTCGTGCGATACGCAATTGGTACCGGTGGTCATCCGCCGCCGACATGCCGACCTGCGTCCATCATGGCCTCGGCGAGCTGCTCGCTGTCGAGCACGTCCCCGTCGCGGAGGGCCTGGCGGCCTTCCTCGTGGGAGCGCAGGAGGGCTGGATCGGAAAGAACGGCGATGGTCTCGCTCATGGCGTCGAAGTCGTCAGCTCCGATGAGCACGGCCGCCCGCCGACCGTTGCGCGTTATTTCGAACCGTTCGTGTGTGGTGCTGGCTTCATCGATCAGTTTCGAGAGATTCGCTCGAGCATCGGCAACGGGGATGGTCGGCATGTACATGATTATAGCGTAAATGGCAGACCGTTGGCAGTCGGGTTCGTATTGTGTGACCCAACCTCGACAAGTTCGACGTGCACGCACCAAGCCGTCGGCCGAGGCAGGACTTACGCGAGGGGGAGCATGGGAACGTCGTAGTGGGTGAAGCGGCGGTCGACGGTGACGAGGGTGAGGTTTTCGGCGGCGGCCTGGGCGATCAGCATGCGGTCGAAGGGATCGGCGTGGTGGAGCGGCAGGCGGGCAGCGTCGAACGCGTGTGACGCCGTCATGGGGAGCGTGTCGAAGTCGTTGTCGTCCAGCGTGGGCATGAGGTTGTCAGGTGCGTCGAGGCGTCCAGCGGCCTGTTTGATGGCGATCTCCCAGACCGTCGCGGCCGAGACGACCACGGCGGTAGCCGGATCGGCGATGACCGTCCGGGCGACGTCGGGCAGCGCTCGGTCGTCGGCCAGCCACCACAGCAGGATGTGCGTGTCGATCAGGACGTTCACGGCGCATCACCGCTGAACGCTGCGGCCACCTCCTCGGGCAGCTCGTCGAAGTCGGTGCCGATACGGACCTTCCCAGCCCACGAACCAGGGCGTCGAGGCGGGCGGGCGTGAGGTGGGACGAGCCGGGCGACGACGTGCCCGGATCGGGCGATCTCGATCTCATCGACGTCGCCTGCTTCCACGGCTGCGACCAGCCGAGACAGGTTCGTCTTGGCGTCGTGCATGTTCACCTGCATGACGCAACACTAGCTAAGTTAGCTAGACCCTACAAGTCATGGGACGATGATCGCGGATCCTCCGAGGAGGAGGGAGCGGTTCGTATGCAGTCCCCCGAGGTCCACAAGATCGACTCACACGAACCCGGGATCGACGGCCAGGCCGAATGATGGGGAACAGCGCCGCCTGAGGGGGTGGTCGCGCGCCGATGGCCGGAGGGTTTGCAGCCGGCGGACTGGTGCCGCTACGCCGGCTGCTTCAGTTCGACCTTTCCGACGTCGACGACGTGCGGGTCGGGGATCGGCAGGCCGTCCTCTGCCAGGCCGTCGAGGTGGAGAACGATGGCCTCCTTGATGAGCCGTTCGGCTTCATCGTGCGAGGTGCCCGC
>JAJYAB010000187.1 GCA_021779775.1 Actinomycetes bacterium | reverse complement strand
CTGGTTCGATGGCCAGGTCATCGGTGATCCGCTGCCGAAGTTCGAGGCTGGCACGGGGCACGTTGCTCCGGCATGACTGCAGGCTGTGCAGCTCGTCGTTGATGCGCTTGGACTCCTCGGCGATCGAGCGTTGCTCGAACCGCCGTTCGCTCAGCTCGTTCTGGACGGCGGCGCGCTCGCCCTCCAGCTCGCCCCTCCTGGCGGTGGCTCGCTCGCTGGTGGTGACGAACTGCTGGGCCACCGACACCCGCTCCATGCCCACCGCTGCCAGCAGGGCGTTGAACCGGTCGAACTTGCCCTGGCGTACCGGCTTGTCCTGCTCGAGGCGCTCGATCTCCGCCTCGATGGCCGCCAGCCGGTCACCGCCACTGCCGGCGATCTGCAGGCTCAGCTGCCCCTCCGTCTCGCGCAGCTCCCTGATGGTGGACCCGATCGACTCGAGTGCCTGGTTGAGCTCGTGCAGCTTGTCGGCCAGCATCCCGAGCTCGTGCTCGAGGACCTGGCGGGTCCGGTCGGCGAAGTAGAGGGGCAGCGCCGCCAGCTGGGACTCCACGGCAGTCCGGTCGCCTGACAGCTGGTCGTAGGCGTCGAGGTCCGCCACGATCGGTTGGAGGAGCTCCAGCTGGGCTCGGGCTCGTAGGACGGCGTCGTGGGCCTGCGTCAGGTTGTCGAAGTGCTCGATCAGTGCCGCGATCTGGGCTTTGGTGTCGAAAGGCTCGAGCATGTGGCTGCGGACGAAGTCGTTGAGGTTGTCGACCGCCTTCATCGACACCGTCTGGTGGAACAGCTCCATGGCCTGCTCGGACTCGATCCCGAGGTGGCGCCGGAAGTCCCGGCCGTACTCGGGGAAGCTGTCGTAGGCTCGCGCTCCGCCATCACGCAGCCTGCGCTTCAGGGCGGCGAGGTCGGAGCCGAACTCGCCGAAATCCTTGGCGATCGTCAGATCGGAGCCGGCGACGACGAAGAACCGCTCGGGCTGCCCCTGGCCCATGTCCCTGGTGCGGAACACCTGGGCCAACGTGACCGTCGTGGCATAGTCGGTGTTGGCGAAGACTCCCAATATGACCGAGAAGTGGCTGGTGTCGCGGAGTCCGACCGGGCGCGAGACCCCCGTCGCCTCGATCCGCTCGGACTTGTAGTGTCCCAATACGTACGAGCGAAGATCGCGCTCGCGGGTCTCGGCACCGGCGGCTTTGTTGTAGGAGATCTTGTTCGCCGGCAGGAGCAGCGTGGTGATCGCGTCGACGAGAGTCGACTTGCCCGAGCCGATGTCGCCCGTCAGCAGCGCGTTACGGCCTCCGAGCTCGAACGACCAGACCTTCTGGTCGAAGGTTCCCCAGTTGAACACTTCGAGGCGCTGCAGACGGCATCCGGGGAACCGCTCGGGCTGCGCGCCGTCGAGGTCGATCAGGCTGAAGAGCGAGGCCATCAGGCGGGTTCTCCAGCCCTGGCCAGCTCGGCCAGGTACTCGTCCAGCCGGGCGTCGAGCTCGGAGAGCCACTGCCCGTCGACGTAGGCCTTGAGGATCCGGCGTACCTCGTACAGGTCCTGCTCGCCCCGGAGCCGGCGCAGGAAGCCCAGGTCGACGACCTTGTTGATGTGGGCGTCGATGCTGTCCACCAGCCGGGCGTCGTTGGTGGAGTCGGGCATGAACAGCCGGAGCATCTCCACCATCTGCTCGCGGCTGAGGACCAGCCGGACCTCGGCGCTGCTGGCGTCGAACTCAGCCAGCCGCTTGCGCAACAACGCCAGCAGCACGCTGACGTGGAAGGACAGGGTCCGCCGGGCCACCAGCCGGGGGAATTCGGGGAGATCCTCGTCTGTGGGCTGGCTCCGCAGATAGGCGTAACCCTCGGCCTCGTCGATGACCACGTTCAGCCCGAGCACCGCCACGTAGTCGCTGACCTGGTTACGCATTGCCAGCAGGAGCCCCCAGAGCTTGTCGTGAGTGTCCCGGTACAGGGGGCCTCTCATCAGATGGACGAGCACCACCGACAGGTCCGGTGGTTCGGTCGGCCCACCGGGCACCGTGTCGGTCATGACGTCTCCGATCGGTCCCGGCTGAAGTTGACCCTCGGTAGGTCGGCCACGCGCTCGACCTCGTCCGCACTCCATTCGATGCGCTCGCGGCACTCCTCGTCGAAGATCACCGAGATCCCAGGTTCGTTCAGCGACAGGTATCCGACCAGCTCGGCCAGGCCCTGGTGCAGTGGCTCATCGGCCACCACCTCGCTGAGGCCGACCTGGCCATGGCGCCCGAGTGCGCTCAGCACCCGCTGCGCGAGCAGGTCCCGGTCGACGTAGCGCTGGCTCAACATGGCAGACGAGTCGAAGTCGTCGTTTCCGTGCTCCATCGATTCGCTTTCGAGCAGGACTCGGTGTGGTCGGCGGTAGAGCGGGCGCTCCATGGGCAGGCGCACGGCGATACCGGTGGCGTCGAGCTCCATTCCCACAGCCGGGCTGGGTTGGCCACGGACCTGGAGCGCTTTGGCCTCGATGGCGCGCAGCAGGTCGAAGACGCGCCGGTTCTCCAACCACACCTGATCGTCGAGAAACCGCCGGAGCTGGTCCGACAGCAGGCGGACGGTGGCCTGGGTGCGTTCGCTGGCATCGATCCAATCGAAGTGGATGCGGCTGAGCCGTCGGTCCTGGTGGCGGAGGCCCTCGATCTGCTGCAGTCGCTCGAGCAGCTCGGTCAGCTCAGCCTGCTTATGGTGGGACAGCAGGAAGTCATAGAAGGTCTGGAAGCTGCGGCCCTGGTCGGACTCAGCGATGCTGTTACGGCTGCCCAGCGCCTCATCGAGCAGAGCGCCCTTCGATCCAGCCCAGCCGGCGATCTGCTCGCGCAAGCTGCGATCCAGCCGTCGGAAGTTCTCCTCCACCTCGCGGAAGTCGGCGAGCAGCTCGCGTGCGGTGCGAGCGAACTGCTGGTACCGGTCTCGCTGGCTCACCGCGTCGAGCATCGTGATCTCCCCACGCTCGGCCCGGGCGATCTCTCCGTCGATCTCCGCCCGCCGACGCCGGAGCTCGGCAAGGCGGCGCTCCGGATCGTCGTCCGCGCCGAACACCATTTGGCGCAGCAGCTCGAAGATGGTGTTCAGGCGCGACTCTGTTCCGATGAACTCGCGAGCCGGGAGGTCCCGGACCCAGAGCAGTGCCTTCTCGACGGCCGGAGCGAGGTCAAAGTGTGCTTCGTCGGAACCCGCCGGGTAGTACTTCCGGAGCCAGCCATGGTCCGGCGAGGCCCAGTCGTCCAGGTAGGTGGCCGCCGGCTTGGGGAAGCTGTCCTCGCCGAGACGCTGGTTCAGCGCGTAAAGCTCTTCATCCAGCTCCGCAGCGAGCGCTGTGGCCGGAAGGTCGCTGGCATTGCCGTCGACGAACACACGGCCAAGGAAGCTGAGCACGAGTGCCGCGTTATTGGAGCGGAGGAGCATCCACGCCGGGTGCTGGCCCCGCAGGTGGACGAGCTCGTCGTACGGCATCGTCACGAGTCCTCCAGCCTCCCGGGGGCAGTGACCTTCCAAGCGTGTCGGGGTGGGCGGGGTGTGCAGGGTGTGCAGGGTGTGCAGGACACGGGGTGAGCGTACGCCGCCGGTGTGACGCGACCATGCCCGGCGACATGGTGCGGGACCATCTGGGCTCACCCGGCAGAGCACTCGATCGCTTTACGTTGACATGAGCGCGCGCTACGGTCCGCAGATGGTTGCGGTGCGCGTGCGCCTCGGGCAGTCCCCGGCCCGGAGGGGTGGCGAGCCATGGCAGAGATCCCCATGAGCGCAGCGGAGCATCGCCAGAACCCGAGCCTGACGCTCGCCATCTTGAGCCTGGGGACCATTGCCTACGGACTGCTGCAGTCGGCGGTCATCCCCGCGCTCCCCACCCTGCAGCACAGCCTCCACACGAGCGAGACCGGCGTGACGTGGGTCTTGACTGCGTACCTGCTGTCGGCCTCTGTGGCAACACCGGTGCTGGGCCGCCTCGGCGACATGTACGGCAAGGAGCGCTTTCTCCTGCTGGCATATGGGATGCTGGCTGGCGGCACGTTGATGGCAGCGCTCGTCAACTCGCTTCTTCCCCTCGTCGTCGCGCGCGTCATCCAAGGTGTGGGCGGGGGGGTGTTCCCCCTGGCGTTCGGCATGATACGAGACGAGTTCCCTCGCCAGAAGGTCGCCGGGGCGATCGGGTTGCTCTCGTCGATCTTCGGCATCGGCGGTGGTGCCGGCGTCGTCGCCGGCGGGCTGATCGTCGAGCACCTGAGCTGGCACTGGCTCTTCTGGATCCCGCTCGTGGCGTTGGTCGTCGCGGTCCTCCTGACCTGGCGGTTCGTCCCCGAGTCGCCGGTCCGCAAGCCCGGAACGATCAACTGGCTGAACGGAGCGCTCCTGGCGGTAGGGCTGACCGGGGTGCTGATCGCCGTCAGCGAGACGACGGTCTGGGGCTGGGGCTCGACGAAGACGATCGGGCTCCTTGGCGGCGGTCTGGTCGTCTGCGCCCTATGGGTCATGGCGGAGCTGCGCGCCCGGGAGCCCCTGATCGACATGGGCATGATGCGGCTGCGCGGGGTGTGGACGACGAACATGGCCGCGTTCCTGCTCGGTGCCGGGATGTTCGCCTCGTTCGTCCTCGTTCCCCAATTCGTGGAGATCCCGAGATCGACGGGTTACGGCTTCGGCGCTTCGGTGTTCTCCGGCGGCGTCTAC
>JAJYAB010000186.1 GCA_021779775.1 Actinomycetes bacterium | reverse complement strand
GTGGTCGTGGCATGAGTAGGAGCTGGCCGGTCGTCTCGGTGGTGGCGATCACGCTGCTCCAGGTGCTCGCTGTGGTGCTCGGAGGGCCGCTCCTGGTCGGGCTCATGCGCAAGACCCGCTGCCACCTCGAAGGCCGCGTCGGTCCCCCGATCCGCCAGCCGCTTCTCGACCTGCGAAAGCTCGCCCGCCGGGAACGGATCCGGCCTGACCAGGCGAGCTGGATCTTCCCACTCGCCCCACTCGTCCTGGTCGCCACGACCTTGACGATCGCGGCCATTGCCCCGCTGGTGGCCACCGATCCCGCCTTTGGATGGTCCTCCGATCTCTTCGCTGTCGTCTACCTCCTGCTGCTCGGATCGGTCGCCCTCGCCCTCGGCGCTCTCGACACCGGGACCGCCTTCGGGGGCATGGGAGCCAGCCGGGCCATGACCATCGGGGCGCTGGCCGAGCCGGCACTGCTGGTCGCCATCCTCGCCCTGTCGGTGCCCGCCCACTCCTCGAACGTGCCCACCATCATCACCCGCTCGCTCTCCCATCCTCTCTGGCTGGCCACCCCGCAGCGCCTGCTCGCCCTGGTGGCGTTCATGATCGTGATCGTCGCCGAGAGCGGGCGCCTCCCCGTCGACAACCCGGGCACGCACCTGGAGCTGACGATGATCCACGAGGCGATGGTCCTCGAGTACGCCGGACCGGACCTCGCCCTGGTCAAGCTGTGCGAGTCGATGCGCTTGGCCGTCCTCGTTGCCCTCTTCGCCAACCTGTTCATCCCCTGGGGCGTTGCCACCGCACCCGGGCCTGGGCATCTGGCGCTCGGCCTGGCGACGACGGTGGCGAAAGTCGCCGCCCTCGGCATCGCCCTGGCCACCTTCGAGGTGGCCGTGGCCAAGCTGCGCCTCTTCCGGGTACCCGAGCTCATGGCCGGGGCGTTCGTGCTCTCCGTCCTCGCCGTCATCTCGGCCCTGGTGACGCGGTGAGCGGACCGTTCTCCTCGACCCTCACCCTCGCGGTGGGCACGGTGCTCGTCTGCGCGGTGACCGTGCTGTGGTTGAGCTCGGTCCGCTCGGTGCTCCGAGCCGTCGCCACCCAGGGCATCGCCCTCGGTCTCGTCGCCCTGATCCTCGGCGCCCATCTCCGCGACGCCGGGCTGATCGCCACCGCGGCGGTCGTGCTTGCCGTCAAGGGCGTAGCCATCCCGGTGCTCCTCGGCAAGGCGGGTGGTGGTGCGCTCGACCGTGAGCGCCGACCGCTCGTCAACGTCCCCGCCTCGCTCGTCGCCTCTGCCGTCCTGATCGTCCTCGCCTTCGCTGCCGCTCGCGGCGTAGCCGCGTTCGTGGGCACCACAGCCGGCAGGCTCGTACCGGTCGGCGTCGCCACCCTGCTGCTCGGCTTCTTCGTCCTGGTCTCCCGTCGCCGGCCGATCTTTCAAATGGTCGGGTTGCTCCTCGTCGACAACGGCATCGCACTGGTGGCGTTCCTGTGCACCGCCGGCGTCCCGTTCCTGATCGAGCTGGGTGTCTCCCTCGACGTCCTCTTGGGCGTGGTCGTGCTCATGGTGCTCGCCCAGCGCCTTCGTGCCGAGTTCGGTGATCTCGACCTCGACGAGCTGGCGGAGCTCCACGACTGATGGTCCTCGTGCTCATCCTCGTCCTCCCCCTCCTCGGCGCTGCGGCGACCGCTGCCGCGTGGGGACGCCCCACCGCCGGTTGGGCCGGCGTGGCGTCCAACGGTGCCGTGCTCGTGGTCGGAGTGCTAGCAGCCGCTCGGGTCGTCCGGACCGGGCCCCTGACCGGAGCGGGGGGCCTGATGCGGGCCGATGCACTGAGCGCCTTCATGGTCGTGGTCATCGGGGCCGTGGCCCTGCTGGCGTCGTGGCTCGGTGTCCGCAGCATCGCCCTCGAGCTGGCCGGCGGACAGTGCACCCGAGCGCGGGCCACCACCTATGGCGTGCTCGTCCAGGCGTTCGTCGCTGCCATGCTCCTCGCCGTGCTGGCCGCCAACGCCGGGGTGCTCTGGGTGGCGATCGAAGCGACCACCGTCGTCACCACCTTCCTCGTCGGGCACCACCGGACCAAGGGCGCGCTCGAAGCCTCGTGGAAGTACATCGTGATCTGCTCAGTCGGGATCGCCCTGGCCTTCTTCGGCACCGTGCTCGTCTATCTGTGTGCCCTGCACGCCGGGGGGCACTCGGCCAGTGCCCTCGAATGGACGTCCCTCATGGCCAACGCCCACCACCTCGACCCTGCGGTGCTGCGGCTCGGGTTCGCCCTCGTGGTCCTCGGCTACGGCACCAAGGTTGGCCTGGCCCCGATGCACAGCTGGTTGCCCGATGCCCACAGTCAGGCGCCCGCCCCGGTCTCCGCCCTCATGTCGGGGGTGCTGCTCACTGTCGGCTTCTACGCCATCCTGCGCTTCAAGGCAGTGGCCGACCTGGCCGTCGGGCCCGGGTTCTCCCGCACGCTGCTCGTCGTCGTCGCCCTCCTGTCGCTGGCCGTCGCCGCCTCGCTGCTGCTCACCCAGCACGACTACAAGCGACTGCTCGCCTATTCCAGCATCGAGCACATGGGGCTGATCGCCCTCGGCGCCGCGGCGGCGATCGCGCTCGCCATCGCCGCGGTGCTGCTGCACATCCTGGGTCACGGGCTGACCAAGAGTGTGCTCTTCCTCACCTCGGGCGAGATGATGGCCGCCGAGGGCACAAGCCGCATCGACGGTGTACGTGGCTTCCTCGCCCGGAGCCCGGTCCTCGGCGGGCTGTTCGGTGTCGGGCTGCTGGCCTTGCTGGGGCTCCCGCCGTTCAGCCTCTTCTCGAGTGAGCTGCTCATGGCCCGCGCCGAGTTCGAGGTCGGGCTGGGCTGGGCGGCCGCCGCTGCCGTGGTGGCCATGGTGATCATCTTCGTCGCCGTCGTCAGCCACGCCCGCCATATGCTCCTCGGAGCCTCAGCGGCCACCGAGCCACTGGCCCCGCCATCGCGTTGGGTGACCGCGCCACTCGTCGGTGCCTTGGTCGCCTGCGGCCTCATCGGGGTCTTCGCCTGGCCACTCTCTGGGCTGCTCCACGCCGCAGCCCATGTGGTGGCGCGGTGATCCTGCCCGCGCCGTTGCCGGTCGTCCTGCATGCCGCGGGCAACCACCGGCGCTCCGGCACCGTGGGAGCAGCGGACTTGCCCGAGGTGGCCGGCGCGCTCTTCGGCGAGGGGATGCGGCTCGCTCTGGTCTCGGGCCACGACGACGGCGCTGCGATGCGGGCCGTCTATCTCTTCACTGCCGGACCGCCCGATACCCGGGTCGAGCTGCACGTTCCCCTCGATCGGTCGCGCCCGCAGGTGCCGACACTGGCCAAGCTGTCGTTCCCAGCCGGTCGCTTCGAACGTGAGATGGCCGACCTGTTCGGCATCGTGCCGCTCGACCACCCCCAGCCCCGCCGCCTCGTCCTCCACCAGCACTGGCCAACCGGCTGGTTCCCGATGCGCCACGAGTCGACCGCACCACCGGAGATGGTCGCCGGCGCCGGGTCGTTCCCGTTCGTGGCGGTAGAGGGCGCCGGCGTCTACGAGATCCCGGTCGGGCCGGTGCATGCCGGGCTCATCGAGCCGGGACATTTCCGCTTCTGGGTCCTCGGCGAGACGATCCTGCGCATGAAGGCCCGGCTCTGGTTCGTCCACAAGGGGATCGAGCGGCTCTTCGAAGGTAAGGACATCGTCGCGGGGCTGGAGATCGCCGAGCGGATATCCGGGGACACCGCCGTCGGTCACGCCCTCGCCTACTGCCAGGCCGTGGAGGACGCACAGCAGACCCACGTACCGGACAGCGCCCAGGTGCTGCGCGGCGTGCTGCTGGAGCTCGAACGGCTCTACAACCACGTCGCCGACATCGGTGCGCTCTGCAACGACGTCGGGTTCGGGCTCGCCCAGGCCTGGGCGCTCACCCTTCGCGAACAGCTCCTGCAGCTCAACCGCGAGGTTACCGGGCACCGGCTGCTGCGAGGCGGCATCGTGCCCGGCGGCGCCCGGGTCCGCCGCCTGCCCACAACGGCCGAGCTGGCCGAGGTCGGTCACCGCTTCGACGAGCTGGTGGAGCTCGCCACATCGAACGCCCTCGTCATGGAACGGTTCACCGGCACCGCGACGCTCGACGAGTCCCACGCTCACGACATCGGCGTGGTCGGCGTCGCCGGCCGGGCATCTGGTCTGGTCTTCGATGCCCGTATCGCCCACCCCTTCGTCGACCTGGCAGACGGGTTCTCCCCGGTGCTGCACACGGGGGGGGACGTGCTGGCGCGCTTTTGCGTCCGAGTGGACGAGGTTCGAGTGTCGCTGTGGCTCCTGGCCAACCTCGCTGACCGGGTCGACAGGCTCGATGTCGTTGGACCGCCAGAGACCCGGAGAGCAGCGGATCAGTCCACCGGAGGGGTCGGGATCTCCGAGGGCTGGCGAGGTGCCGTCGTCCATCGGGTGGAGCTCGACCAGCAGGGGCGGCTCACCCGGGCCAAGGTCGTCGACCCTTCGTTCCTCAACTGGCCGGCCCTCCCGGTTTCCCTGGCCGACACGATCGTCCCCGACTTCCCGCTCGCCAACAAGAGCTTCAACCTCTCCTACGCCGGCAACGACCTGTGACGCCCCCAGACGCCCCCAATTGCCTGATTCATCAATTCATTACCCTTAGAGGTATGGAGCGTCGGGTCTCCGGCGACTGCCGGCCAAGGTCGAACCGCTC